>CAZZZJ010000542.1:0-2787 GCA_964658355.1 Beijerinckiaceae bacterium | reverse complement strand
GTCGACGACCGCACCATCGACAGCCACATCAAGCGGCTGCGCAAGAAGTTCAAGGTGACGGACACCGCCTTCGACATGATCGAGACGCTCTACGGCGTCGGCTACCGCTTCAAGGAAGGCTGAGGCCGTCCCCGCCGGCCGCCCATCCGTGGATCACCTCTCGAAGACCGGACCATCGTGACGTCGCAGACCGATGAAGAGCCGCGCCGCGGCCCGCTCGCATGGCCGCGGGCCTCCTGGGATGCGATCGGACAGCGGGCCTCGTCGAGCCTGACCCGGCGCATCGTCGTGCTCAACCTCGTCGGGCTGATCGCGCTGCTCGTCGGATTCCTCTACCTGAACCAGTTCCGGCAGGGCCTGATCCAGGCGCGCGTCCAGAGCTTGGCGATCCAGGGCGACATCATCGCCGGTGCCATCGCCTCCTCGGCTTCGGTCGATACCGGGACGATCCGGATCGATCCGGACAAGCTGCTGCAGCAGCAGGCCGGCGAGGGCAACGGCACCGAGGAGGAATCCTCGCCCCTGGCCTTCTCGCTCAACCCGGAGCAGGTCGCTCCGCTGCTGCGCCGCCTCGTCACCCCGACCGGCAACCGCGCGCGGGTCTACGACAGCGGAGGCGGCCTGCTGTTCGACACGCGCTCGCTGTTCAACCGGCCCGACGGCGCGGCCGGCGCGGCGCAGGTCCGCAAGCGCTCGCTGCTCGAGAAGACCTTCGACGTCGTCCAGTCCTGGACCTTCGGGCTGTTCGGCGAACGGGTGAAGCCGCAGGAGGAGGTCGGGCCGACCAACGGCCATTCCCTGCGCGAGGTCCAGACCGCCCTCAACGGTGCCCGCGGCAGCCTCGTGCGGCGCAACGGCCTCGGCGAGACCACGGTGTCTGTCGCCGTGCCGATCCAGCGCTCCGGGGCGGTGCGCGGTGCGTTGCTGCTCTCGACGCAAGGCGATGCGATCGACCGGGTCATCGCCTCGGAGCGCTTCGGCCTGTTCCAGGTCTTCCTCGTCGCCGCGATGGTGATGGTGGTGCTCTCGATCCTGCTGGCCGGGGCCATCGCCGGTCCCGTGCGCCGGCTGGCGGAAGCGGCCGAGAAGGTGCGGATGGGAATCAAGACCCGCGAGGAGATCCCCGACTTCACCAGCCGCACCGACGAGATCGGCCACCTCTCGGGAGCGCTCCGCGACATGACGCAGGCGCTCTACCGGCGCATCGACGCGATCGAGAGCTTCGCCGCCGACGTCAGCCACGAGTTGAAGAACCCGCTGACCTCGCTCCGCAGCGCCGTCGAGACCCTGCCCCTCGCCCGCAACGACGATTCGCGCAGCCGGCTGATGGCGATCATCCAGCACGACGTGAAGCGCCTCGATCGCCTGATCAGCGACATCGCCGACGCTTCGCGGCTCGATGCCGAACTCGCCCGCGCCGAGGCGCGAAAGGTCGATCTCAGGAAGCTCCTGACCACGGTGGTCTCGGTCGCCAACGAGCGCAAGCGCCCCAAGGACTGCCTGATCCAGCTCGACGTCGATGCGCCGGCCGGCGACCAGGACACGCCCTTCGCGATCATCGGGCATGACAGCCGCCTGGGCCAGGTGGTCAACAATCTCCTCGACAACGCCCGCTCGTTCTCGCCGACCGACGCGAAGGTGCGGGTGGCCTTGCGGCGGGTGCGCGGCGACATCGAATTGATCTGCGAGGACGAGGGGCCGGGCATTCCCGAGCACGCCCTGGAGCGGATCTTCGAGCGCTTCTACACCGACCGGCCCGAGCAGGGCTTCGGCCAGAATTCGGGGCTGGGCCTCTCGATCTCCCGCCAGATCGTGCAGGCGCATCGCGGTTCGATCCGCGCCGAGAACCGCCCCGGCCCGGCCGACGAGGATGGCGAGCCGACGGTGCGCGGCGCCCGCTTCATCGTGCGGATCCCCGCCGCGCCGCGGCAATTGTCGGCGGCGTGACCTCTCCGGACGGCGTCCGGCATGGATGACGCAGCAAGGCCGCGGGACGCGGAGCCCGCCATCGACGCCCCCGCATCCGTGATTCGGGAGACGATCCACGCCACCTGCCTCGTGGTCGGCGAGGCGGGTATCCTGATTCGCGGCGCGTCGGGTGCCGGCAAGTCGAGCCTCGCCCTGGCGCTGATCGAGCGGGCGACCCTCCAGGGGACCTTCGCGGCCCTGGTCGGCGACGACCGGGTGCGTCTCTCGGCCGTCCACGGCCGCGTCGTGGCCCGCCCGCATCCGGCCGTCGCGGGACGGATCGAGGTTCGCGGCCACGGAATCGTCGCGGTGGACAGCGTCCCGGCCTGCGTCCTGCGCCTCGTCGTCGACCTCGTCTCCGCACTGCCGCGCCTGCCCGACACGGCCGAAGCCGAGATCGCGATTCTCGGGATCGCCCTTCCCGCCCTTCGGCTCGACCGGGCCGCGCGCGACGCCGGGCTCGGACCCGGACTGGTGCTCGGGGGACGGGTCCTGGCGGAGCGCGGCGTGTCTTCGCAGTCGCACACGCCGCTTCCCGTCCGCGGGAACCACCCGTCCCCATAGCGCCGTGCCGACTTGCGTGGCATGATCGCGGCGACGGGCGATCAAAACGTCGCGACCGCCTTGAGCCTGTGCGTGCAATGCACAACATGGCGGACTCGTTCACAGGACACCGGAATACGTGTCGATGATTGGCATGGTGCTCGTCACCCACGGACTGCTCGCGACCGAATTCAGGGCCGCACTCGAGCACGTGGTTGGCCCTCAGAAGCAGATCGAGACCATCACGATCGGTCCGGAAGACGACATGGAACTGCG
>CAZZZJ010000541.1:1205-2794 GCA_964658355.1 Beijerinckiaceae bacterium | reverse complement strand
CCGAGGAGGCCGGCCCCGAGCAGGCCCGCCATGAAACCGCCGCCGAAGCGGGGACGCGCGGCCGGCGCCTGCATTCCGGGACTGCCCATGCCGGGATTGGTCGTGCCGGGCGAGGGCTGCGTCTGGGTCCGCTGCATGGGCGCGGCACTCGGCGCCGTCGTGGTCGCGGACGGCGCGTTGAAGGTGCGCGAGCCTCGCGAGCCCATGCTGCCGCCGCCGCCCGGACGGGCCTCGACGACGGGTGCTGCGACCGTCAGCGCGGCCGCCAGCGCCAGGATGGTCGCCGCACGCTTGCGGCGCGTGGTGGAGGTGAGCATCGATCCGCCTCTGGTCATCTCGAAACGTCTTGGACGTCGTCAGACGTCTTGGCGCGAACGCCGACGATAAGATGGTGACGCTCGGCGCGATGTTTTAGTCCAGCGCTTCCGCATGTTTCCGCGCCGAAACGCCGGAAAACGTCAACGTTCGCCGGCCGCGCCCCGCTCGGGCGCCGCGGGGAAGACGAGGCGCACCTGCGTGCCCTCTCCCGCCCGGCTGTCCAGGGCGATGGTGCCGTTCTGCCGCTTCATCAGGCCGTGGACGATGGCGAGCCCCGCCCCGCGGCCGGCCTCGCGACTGGTGGCGAAGGGTGCGAGCGCACGGGCCAGCATCTCGGGCGACATGCCGGTGCCGCGATCCGTGATCCGGACGCCGACGGCGCCGTCCTCCGGCCGCTGAACCGAGCGGTCGCCCGGCGCGATGCGGAAGCTCTCGATCCGGATCGTGCCGCCGTCCGGCATCGCCTCGCAGGCGTTGGTCACGATGTGGCCGAGCGCGAGCTCGACCTGGAGCGGGTTGCTGATCGCCCGCGGCAGGCCGGGCGTGCCGACGACCTCCAGGCGGATGCCGGCGGGCAGGCCCGGCCGCAACCGCTCCATGGCGGCGGCGACGAGCCCGTCGAGGTCGATCGGGCGCACGTCGGGGGCGATCTTGCGCGAATAGGCCAGCAGCTGGCGCGTGAGGACGGCGGCGCGCTCGGTCGCATCGGTCGACCGGCTCATCGCCCGCTGGATGAACGGCTCCTGGCTGTCGCCGAGCCGGCGCTTCAGCCCGTCGATGTAGCCGATCAGGATCTGGAGGAAGTTGTTGAACTCGTGCGCAACGCTGTTGGTGAGCAGACCCAGCGCCTCGCGCTGGCGCGAGAGCACGAGCGCGCTCTCGGCATCGCGCCGACGGGTGATATCGACGACCTGACCGAGGCGGTAAGGCCCCCCCGCGACGGGGCGCAGGGTCAGGCGGGCCCAGAAGGTGGTGCCGTCGCCGCGGGCGGCCAGGAACTCGGCGCCGTCCCCGATCGCTTGGCGGTCCGCCGCGAGCAACCGGACATTGCGGCCGATCACGGCGTCCGCATCGAGACCCGCGAGGTCCAGGAAGGCCGCGTTGGCATGGACGATCGGCTCGTCGGGCCTGTGAAGATCGGAGAGGAAGGCGGGCGACGCGGCGTCGAGGAGCGCGATCCAGGCCGGCTCGATCGCAGACGCAGCGAAACCGTCCGTCTCTGGCTCTGCCATGCTCTCGTCCGGCCTCGCGGAGCGCGGGCTCCAACCCGC
>CAZZZJ010000541.1:0-1105 GCA_964658355.1 Beijerinckiaceae bacterium | reverse complement strand
CCGGCCGAGGGCGAGACGATCAGCACGTCGCCGTCTCGGAACAGCGGCAGCATCGAATCGCCCTGAACCTCCAGGGCGAAAGCGCGCTCCTCGCCGAGATCGGGGAACTCGACCTCCTCCCAGCCGGGTCCGCCGGTCGGCATGCCCTCGTCGGTGAACTGGCGCCCGGCGCCCGCCTGCGTCAGGCCGATCAGCGGCACCGTCGCCCGCGGCGGCCCCTCGCGCGCCTCGATCAGCCGCAGGAAGTCGTCGAGGCTCGCGCCGGTGGCGGCCAGGACCTTGGACACCGATTCGGTGGAAGGCCAGCGCTTGCGCCCGTCGACGCCGACGCGCTTGGACCGGTTGAAACTCGTTGCATCGAGACCGGAACGGCGCGCGAGGCCGGACGGCGAGAAGCCATGCCGTTCGGCCAAACGGTCGATGGCGTTCCAAATCTGTTCGTGGGAGAGCATGCGGGACCGAGGCGAAAACGACCGCAGAGACGCACGGCCTAGTTGTAGGAAAGTAGAACTACGGATTGAAAAAGGCAATTGGCCTAAGGGCGGATACACCCACTCTTGATACCGCGCCTCAGGCCGAAAAACCTCGCTGAAGGCCGAACCGGTTGCCAGGACGCGGTCGGGCGCCCTATCGACGGCCGATCGAAACCCGGGTGCCGCCGATGACGCTGATCTACAAGATCTGTCCCGAACCGCTCTGGCGCGCGGCGGAGGGCCTCGGCCGCTTCACCGGCGCCGCGATCGACCTGGCCGACGGCTTCATCCACTTTTCCACAGCTTCGCAGGTCGCCGAGACCGCCCGGCGGCATTTTTCCGGCCAGGACGACCTCCTGCTGGTCGCCGTCGAGGCCGAGGCCCTCGGGCCCGCGCTCCGCTTCGAGTCTTCCCGGGGCGGCGATCTGTTCCCGCACCTCTACGGCGACCTACCCCTCGACGCGGTGCGCGCCGTGACCGCGATGCCGCTCGGCTCCGACGGTGCCCACGCCTTGCCCGGCGAGATCCCGGCATGATCGGCGCCCTGTTCCCGCTGCTCCGACCGGCGCTCCACGGCCTCGACGCCGAGCACGCGCACAATCTCACGGTCCGCGCACTCGCGCTGATGCCGC
>CAZZZJ010000540.1:0-2815 GCA_964658355.1 Beijerinckiaceae bacterium | reverse complement strand
TTCGAGCGCCTGCTGGCGCGCGGCAACGATGTCGGCCTGTTCGCCGAGATGATCGACCCGGAAACCGGCGAGCAGCGCGGCAACACGCCGCAGGGGTTCTCGCACATGGCCCTGATCAACGCGGCCCTACGCCTCCAGGACACGATCGGTCGCTTCGGCCTGCCGGAAAACGTGCGCGACGAGAGGCCGGAGGACGTTCAGGCGGCGGCGGAATAGGCGCCGCTCACCATCCGCTCGACCCGAAGCCGCCGCCGCCCCGCTCCGATGCGGGTTCGTCATCGTCGGTGACGACGAGCCGCGGCCGCGCGACCCGGGAAAAGACCAGTTGCGCGATGCGCTCCCCCGGCGCGATCCGGATGGGATCGCCCGCCGGGTTGCGGTTCCAGGCCGAGATCATCAGAGGCCCCTCGTAATCGGCATCGATCACCCCGGTGCCGTTGCCGAGCACCAGCCCCGCGCGATGGCCGAGGCCGGAACGGGGAAAGACCAGGCCGCACCAGTCGGGATCGCGGATCAACACCGCGAAGCCGGCGGGAACCAGCACGGGTGCCGCCTGCGGCGCGAGGTCCAGGGGCGCGTCGAGGCAGGCATGAAGATCGAGGCCGGCGGCCTGCGCCGAGCCCCAGCGCGGAAAGCCCCAGCCGGCGAGCCGCGGATCGAGCAGGCGGATGCCGACCGCGGGCAGCGCGGCGCTCATGACCGGCGCGCCGCGATCGCCTCGGCGAGCGCGACCGTGCGGTGCGCCTCGTCGGCGTGGAGCCGGTCGATCGTCCGGCCTCGGAACGCCACCGTGCCGCGCTCGCGGGGTCCGGGCGCGCTGAAGGCGGCGACCACCGCGCGGGCCTGCGCGATCTCGTCCGGGCTCGGGCCGAACACCGCGTTGGCGGTGGCGATCTGCGACGGGTGGACCAGCATCTTGCCGTCGAAGCCGCAATCGCGGGCCTGCTCGGCCTCGGCGAGGAATCCCGCCGCGTCGGCCACCGAATCGAAGACGCCGTCGATCACGTCGATCTCGTAGGCGCGGGCGGCGGCGACCACGCTCATCAGCCAGGGCATCAGCGCCGGGCGACCGGGGACGCTACGCCGGATCCGCGTCGCCGCCGCGAGGTCGTTGGGGCCGACCACCAGGCAGGACAGGCGGGTGTCGACGTCGCGCGCGGCGCTGGCGATCTCGCCGGCATGCAGCACGGCGAGCGGGCTCTCGATCATCGCCCACACCCGCAGCGAGGGTGGCGCGCCGAGCCGCCGGAGCCGAGACCCGACCGCCACCAGCGCATCGGGTCCGTTGACCTTCGGCACCAGGATCGCGTCGGGACCCAGGACCGCGATCGCCGCGAGGTCGGCTTCGCCGTGGGCGGAATCGAGCGGATTGATGCGGACCACCACGTCCCGATGTTCGTAATGGCGTCCTGCGACCGCTGCGGCCACGGCATCGCGGGCCGCGGCCTTGGCCTCGGGCGGGACGGCATCCTCCAGGTCGAGCATCACCGCGTCGACCGGCAGGCTGCGGGCCTTCTCGAGGACCCGCGGGTTCGAGCCCGGCAGGGACAGCACGCTGCGACGCGGACGAATCTCGGTCATGGCGGCACTTTCCGTTGGCGCGGCGGCGTCCGTAAGACAGGCGGCGGATATAGTCCCCGTGACGTCGAGACAAGGAGCGAGGATGGCACGTTGGATCGCAGGGCTCGACGGCTGCCGCGGCGCCTGGGCGGGCGTGCTGCTCGACCTCGACGATCCCCGACGCCACCGGGCGGCGCTCTTCGCGTCCGTCGCCGATTGCCTCGACGGCCCGGAGGCGCCGGTCTCGGTCGGCATCGACGTGCCGATCGGCCTGCCCGACCGGGCGACGGGCAGCGGTCGCAGCGCGGACAGGGCCGCGCGCGCCTATCTCGGAGCGGGCCGGGCCAGCGTCTTCCCGGTGCCGCCGCGGGCGGCGGTCTTCGCCGGCGACTACGAGAGCGCCAAGGCTTTGTCGCGGGAAAACAGCGCGCCGCCCTTCGCGCCCTCGATCCAGTGCTTCAACATCTTCCGCTACATCCGTGAGGTGGACGCCCTGCTGCATGCGCGGCCCGCGCTGACGGGGCGCGTGCACGAGGTCCATCCCGAGATCGCCTTCCGCCGCCTGAACGGCGACAGGCCGCTCGCGGCGGGCAAGAAGGGGCCGCAACGCCTCGCAGGTCTGGCGTTGCGCCGGGCGCTCCTCGTCGCAGCCGGGCTGCCCGAGGCGCTGGTCCATGCCGGGCGGCCGCGCGGCATCGGCGCCGACGACCATCTCGACGCGATGGCCGGCCTCGTCGTCGCCCGCGACATCCTCCTCGGGCGCGCGAGCCCGCTGCCGGATCCGCCCGAGTGCGACGCGCACGGACTGCCGGCGGTGATCTGGATGCCGGCACCGCTCGATGGATGCGCCCGGCCGGAATCCTGCTAACGACCTGAACCATGAGCGAACAGACCCACGAACAGACCCTCGAGATCCGCCACGTCGCCCGCGCGCTGGTGTTCGATCCGGCCGACAGGCTGCTGCTGATCGAATACGAATCGGTTCACGCCCTCGGGCCGGACGGCAGGCCGGCGCGGTTCTGGTTCATGCCCGGCGGCGGGCTGGAGCCCGGCGAGGACCACGTCACCGCCTGCCGGCGCGAATTGTCGGAAGAGATCGGCGTCGCCGATTGCGCGATCGGTCCGCAGGTCGCGGCCTGCGACGGCCCGTTCCACCTGTTCCGGCGGTCGCGCGACGCGCGCGAGCGCTATTTCCTGGTTCGTCTGGCCGACGACCGGATCGACACCAGCCGCCTGATGGAGACCGAGGACAACC
>CAZZZJ010000539.1:1521-2829 GCA_964658355.1 Beijerinckiaceae bacterium | reverse complement strand
CGCGAAACCTTCAGGCGCATCGGCCGCGGGGACCGCCGATGTAGGTGAAGTGTTCGGAGCCGGCAACCGACGGTCGGGCTTAACCGCGTTTCCGCGACGATGCGCCCGCGGCGAAGGCGAGAAGCGTCGCGACGTCGGCTTCGCCTTCGGGCGACGCGAGATGTCCGAAGGTCTCGGCCGCCGCGGCGAAGACCTGGCCGCCGGCGCGGTCCGGCTTCAGGAAGTCGGCGATCTCGTGCATCTCCGCGACCCAGCGATGGGCCTTGGGCATCATGTCTGGAAACCCCGCGGCGAAGCGGGCCAGCAGGGCGGGTTCGCTCTCGGCGAGCTCGGCCCGCAGCGCCGCGCCGGCGCCCGCCCGTTCGGCACCGAGGATCACCGTCGCGGCGAGCGCCCGCAGCCCCTTGTTGATGCCGGCATAGGCCATCTTCAGGCCGGACGCCGCGCCGATGCCGCCCTCGCAGGCCCGCCTGTCGAGACCGCGATCGCGCAACGCCATCAGGGGCGCAAGGTCGTCGCCCGCGACGTAGATCCGCGGCCCCTTCGCCCCCGGTTCGGGCGGAAGCCCGAGGATCTTCCCGTCGAGAAAGGGCGCGCCGGTCGCTCCGATCGTCGCGGCGATGCCGCGCAGCGTCGTGGGCGAGACCGCGTTGAGGTCGACGTAGACCGGCTTCCGCACCGCGGCGGCGAGGCTCGGGGCGAGGCGCGCGGCCAGCGCCGCCGCTCCCGCGGGCGGAACGATCGACAGGATCAGGTCGGCCGCGACGATCTCGGCATCCTCGGCCTGCTCCATGCCGGCGGCTTGCGCGCGGGTCGAAGTCCTGGCGCTGCGCCCGGTCAGCGAAGTCACGACGCGGACACCGTTCGCTGTGAGGCGCGCGGCGACCGCGCTCCCCATGGCGCCCGGAGCGATCACGGCGATGGTTGGCATCGGACCACCCTCGGCAAGGTCACCTACGGCGGAGACGACCGGCGTAGACTCGACAGGCTCCGCCGCGCCCTGCCGTCGACGTCGGCCTAGCGCAGCGAGCCGCAGAAGCGCTGGATGCGGTTGCAGGCCTCTTCCAACGTCTTGGTCGAGGTGGCGTAGGAAATGCGCAGGTTGGGGCCAAGGCCGAAGGCCGAGCCGTGGACCGCGGCGACGCCTTCCGCCTGAAGCAGCTCGGTAACGAAATCCTCGTCGGTCGCGATGGTCTTGCCCGACGGCGCCGTGCGCCCGATCGTCTCCGCGCAGGACGGGTAGACGTAGAACGCGCCCTCCGGCGTCGGGCATTGCAGGCCCTTGGTCTGGTTCAGCATCGAGACCAC
>CAZZZJ010000539.1:0-1421 GCA_964658355.1 Beijerinckiaceae bacterium | reverse complement strand
GGCTCGATCTGGGCCGGCGTCACGAATTCGAAGTCGCCGTAGGTCAGGTGCTCGTACATGTCGTCGGTGAGGACCCAGACGTGCGGGTAGCGCATCAGCACGTCGGTGATCTTCTTCAGCTCGGCGTGGCTGTAGGCGGCGCCGGACGGGTTCGACGGCGAGTTGAGGATGATCCACTTGGTCTTGGGCGTCAGCACCCGCTCCAGCTCCTCGGGCTGCAGCTTGAAATCGTGCGCCATGTCGGTCTCGGCGAAGACTGGGGTGCCGCCGCACAGCACCACCATCTCCGGGTATGACACCCAGTAGGGGCGCGGGATCACGACTTCGTCGCCCGGGTTCAGGGTCGCGAGCAGGGCGTTGTAGATGACGTGCTTCCCGCCGGTGCCGACGATGGTTTGCGAGACCTTGTAGTCGAGGCCGTTCTCGCGCTTGAACTTCTTCACGATGGCTTCGCGCAGCGGAACGATGCCGGAGACCGGCGGATACTTGGTCTCGCCGCGGCCGATCGCCTCGATCGCCGCCTGCTTGATGTGCTCGGGCGTGTCGAAGTCGGGCTCGCCGACCGACAGGCTGATCACGTCCATGCCCCCGGCTTTCAGGTCGCGCGCCTTCTGCGTCATCGCGATCGTCGCGGATGGTTTTACGCGCGAGAGGGCGTCGGCGAGAAAGCCCATGGTCGGAAGCTCCAGTGTTCAGGCAGGTTTTTCCGTCCCGTGACGGCGGCGGGACCGTAGTCGCGGGCTCCGAAGCGAGCAAGGCACCGGCTCGGGGATCGGCAGGAAACGTCACGCGCGGGATGCAGGGCTCCCCGGCGATCGGCCCGTCTCCGGGTGCCTCGACGGTGGGTCGCGACGACACCATCTTCTGGGCATGACATCGCTCTCCGTCCTCGACCTGTCCTTCGTCAGCTCCGGCTCGAGCCCGGCGCAGGCGCTCCGAGACAGCCTCGACCTCGCCCGCCACGTCGATCGCCTCGGCTATGCGCGCTACTGGCTCGCCGAGCATCACGCCCTACCCTCGGTGGCGAGCCCGGCGCCCGACATCATGGTCGGCCAGATCGCTGCGGCGACCCGAAGGATTCGGGTCGGCTCCGGCGGGATCATGCTGCCGAACCACGCGCCGCTGATGGTGGCCGAGCGCTTCAAGGTGCTGGAGGCGCTGTTTCCAGGCCGGATCGACCTCGGGCTGGGCCGCGCGCCGGGCACGGACGGCATCACCGCCCAGGCGCTGCGCCGGCGCGAAGCCGCGCGCGGCGGCGACGACTTCCTCGACCGGCTTCAGGAACTGATGCTGTGGGAGACCGGCGGTTTTCCCGAAGGGCATCCGTTCAACACCGTCACGGTGATGCCGGCGGGCGTGCCGCTGCCGCCGCTGTTCCTGCTCGGCTCGTCGGATTACAGCGCGGACCTCTCGGCGCGCCT
>CAZZZJ010000538.1:0-2838 GCA_964658355.1 Beijerinckiaceae bacterium | reverse complement strand
CTCGGCGGCACCGCCGCCTGCACCGCCGCCCCGCATGCCGCCGCCCGCCGGACCGCCCGCGCCGCCGCCGGGCCCGCCAGCCGGACCACCTGCGCCACCGCCCGGTCCACCTGGACCGCCCTGGCCGAAGGCCGTCGCGGTGCCGATGACCAATATGGCAGCCGTCATCGTTCCGCGAAATATCTTGTTCATGGCGTTCGATCCCGTTTCGTTATTGACAAAAGGGCACGTCCATCGCCGGTCGGCGAGGTCACTGCCCCGAAACGGCACTGTTCGCGAAACCGTTCCCTCGGCTCGCGTGCTTCACTACGGGGTGACAGAGCCGAGGGCATCCCCGCACCTGAGGGTTGCGCCGTCTAGGCGCCCCCCGTCGCCGTCTGTAACGTCGGCCGCATCAAGAATGGGCCGTCCGAGGGGCGGAGACCGGGAGCCAGCATGACCGACTCGATCGGGATCGCCCCATCCGCCGAAGACGTGGCGGCCGATCGCCGCCGCCGCATCAAGGCGATCGTCGCGTCGTCCTCGGGCAATTTGGTCGAATGGTACGACTTCTACTGCTACGCCTTCTTCGCGATCTACTTCGCGTCGTCGTTCTTTCCGAAAGGCGATTCCACCAGCCAGCTTCTGCAGACCGCCGGCATCTTCGCCGTGGGCTTCTTCATGCGGCCGATCGGCGGCTGGCTGTTCGGGCGCATCGCCGACCGCGTCGGACGCCGCACCTCGATGGTCATCTCGGTGCTGATGATGTGCATCGGCTCGCTGTTCATCGGCCTGCTGCCGACTTACGAGACCGTCGGCGCCGCCGCCCCCGTCTTGCTGCTGCTGGCGCGCATGCTCCAGGGCCTATCGGTCGGCGGCGAGTACGGCACCAGCGCGACCTACATGAGCGAGGTCGCGCTCAAGGGTCAGCGCGGGTTCTTCGCCTCGTTCCAGTACGTGACGCTGATCGGCGGCCAGCTCCTCGCCTCGCTCGTGCTGATCGTGCTGCAATTCGTTCTGACCGAAGCGCAGCTTCACAGCTTCGGCTGGCGGATCCCGTTCTTCATCGGAGCCGGCGCCGCCGTCGTCGCGCTGTACCTGCGTCGCTCGCTGGCCGAGACCGCCGGTTCCGACAAGGAGAACGCCGGCACCTTCTCCGAGCTGGCCAAGCATTGGCGCGCGTTCTGCGTGGTCCTGGCCTACACCGCGGGTGGGTCGCTGGTGTTCTACACCTTCACGACGTACATGCAGAAGTATCTCGTCAACACCGCACACTTCGACAAGGGCACGGCGTCGCGGACGATGACGGCGGTGCTGCTCGTCTACATGCTGGTGCAGCCGCTCTTCGGCGCGCTTTCGGATCGGATCGGGCGCAAGGCCAACATGCTGCTCTATAGCGGCCTCGGCACGCTGATGGTGGTGCCGCTGATGACGGCGATCGGTGCGACGCAGGATCCCTACACCGCCTTCGGCCTGATCACGCTGGGGCTGCTGGCGGTGAGCTTCTACACGGGCATCAGCGGCATCGTGAAGGCGGAATTGTTTCCGACCAAGGTCCGCGCACTGGGCGTCGGCCTGTCCTACGCGCTCGCCAACGCCACCTTCGGCGGCACCGCCGAATACGTGGCCCTGTGGTTCAAGGATGCGGGGATGGAATCGAGCTTCTTCTGGTATGTCACGATCCTCCTCGCCATCGCCTTCGTGGCCTCGCTGATCATGCCGAACCCGAAGGTGCACGGCTATCTCGACGGCGACGGTACGGTGGAGGAGGCGCTGGGGGCCAAGGGCCGGCTGGCGCGGGCGTAACGCGTGCGTCCCTCCCCCGCAGAGGGAGGAGGGACGCACCGGCGATCGTCGACCTTACTTGATCACCGCGCAGCCGATGCGGTTGCCCGCGCCGCCGATCGGCTGGGTGGCGTGGTCGTCCTCGTTGGCGTGCACGATGAGCGCCGAGCCGTCGCCGTCCTTCAGGCCGCCATCCCCGGTCAGCGGGGTCTCGCTGGAGACCTCCGCGTTCATCGAGCCGTCGGCCGCCGCGTAGACGTTGGGCAGGTCGCCCTCGTCCGGACCGTCCGGGTTGAGCAGGCCGTGCTTGCTCTGGTCATGGTTCACGTGCGCCTTCGCGTTCATGAACTTGTCGGTGTCGGAGCAGTCGCCGACCGCGTGGAAGTGGATGCCGTGCCAGCCGGGCGGGAGGCCGCCGGCCTTGATCGCGATCCGCATCACCAGCGCGTTCGCGCCGTCGCGGATCGTCAGCGTGCCGATCGACTCGCCCTTGGTGTTCTTGATCTCGCCGGTGAAGGTCTGGGGCGCTGCGGCCGGCGCCGGGTCCGGTGCCGGGGGGGTCTGGGCGAGCGCTCCGGTGGCGCCGGATGCGAAGCCCATGAGGGCTGCGAGCAACGGCAGGGTGCGTGTCATGTGATGGCTCTCCTCTCCACGTCGGGCTAGTTAGGCCGTCGTCCCGTCATCCGACAGGGTTTTTTCTTCGATCGCGCCGCGCCAGCGGCCCAAGGCGCCGAACGATCCGTGAACCATCCCCGATGACGCGAGACAGGATCAGGGCCGACCTCCTTCTGGTCGAACAGGGCCATTTCGAGAGCCGCGCGCGGGCGCAGGCCGCCATCGCCGCGGGGCTCGTGCGCGCGGACGGGCGACCCGTGACCCGCGCTTCCGAGCGGCTGCCGGCGACCGCGGCGATCGCGGCGACGGCGCCCCACCCCTTCGTCTCGCGCGGTGGCCTGAAGCTTCAGGCGGGCCTCGACGGCTTCGGCCTCGACCCGGCGGGCCTGCCCTGCCTCGACGTCGGCGCCTCGACCGGCGGCTTCACCGACCTGCTGCTGCGCCGGGGCGCCGCGCGGG
>CAZZZJ010000537.1:0-2839 GCA_964658355.1 Beijerinckiaceae bacterium | reverse complement strand
GCCGCCAGCCCGAGCATCGTCAGGTCGAGGCCGCCGGTATAGGCGAGCGCGATGATCAGCACGGCGCCGAGGTCGTCGACGATCGCCACCGCGCTGAGCAGGATCTTGAGCGAGACCGGCACGCGCTTGCCCAGCAGCGCCAGCACGCCCAGGGCGAAGGCGATGTCGGTGGCGGCCGGGATCGCCCAGCCGCGCGCGGTCCCCGTGCCGACGTTGAAGGCGAGGTAGACCAGGGCCGGCAGCGCCATGCCGCCGAGGGCCGCGATGCCGGGCAGCGCCCGGTCGGGCCAGGTGCGCAGGCGGCCGTCGAGCGCCTCGCGCTTGATCTCCAGCCCGACCAAAAGGAAGAACACCGCCATCAGGCCGTCGTTGATCCAGTGCTGCACGCTCAGCGGCCCAAGTGGCGCGTGCAGCGCGTGGGCGTAGGTCTCGGCGAACCTCGTATTGGCGACGATGAGCGCGCAGGCGGCCGCCGCCATCAGTACGAGGCCGCCGGCCGCCTCGCTGGCGAGGGCGTTGCGGATCGCGGAGAGGGGGCGGGGTCTCGTCATCGGACCGGAGGTGCCCGGCTTTGCACGCAGGGGCAACCTCCGGCGGTGGCCGTCCGGGCCCGGGGCGGCTATGCGGACGCCGACGATGCAAGGAACCGCGATGACCAAGACGACGACGACACCGGGCCATCCGGCCCTGAACCGGAAGGCTGTGGGCGCCGTCGTCCTCGGCAACGCCCTCGAGTTCTACGATTTCACCCTCTACGCCTTCTTCGCCGTGCCGATCGGGGCGGCGTTCTTTCCCTCCGACAACGCCACAGACAGCCTGCTCGCCTCACTTGCCCTGTTCGGCATCGGCTACGTGATGCGTCCCGTGGGCGGTGTCGTGATCGGCGCCTTCGCGGACCGGGCCGGGCGAAAGCCGGCCATGCTCATCACCATCGCGCTGATGGCGGTCGGCATGCTGATGCTGGCGCTTTCGCCATCCTATGCGACGCTCGGGGGCTGGGCCCAGGCGATCGTCATCGCCGGTCGTCTGATCCAGGGCCTGGCGCTCGGCGGCGAGGTCGGTCCCTCGACGGCCTACCTGCTGGAGGCGGCCCCGCCGGCAAGGCGCGGATTCGTGGCGAGTTGGCAGATCGCCAGCCAGGGCTGCGCCGCTCTGTTCGCCGGCCTCGTCGCCACGCTGCTCACGGTCGTCCTCGGGGAGGCGGCGATGGCGGAGTGGGGCTGGCGCCTCATGTTCCTGCTCGGCATCGGCGTCGTGCCGGTGGGCCTCGTCATCCGCAGCCACCTGCCCGAGACGGCCGGCGAGGGTGAGGATCCGGAAGCCGCCGCCTCCACCGGCGCGGTGGTGATGCGCCTGCTGCGCGAGCACGGGCGCCTCCTGCTGCTGACCTTCGTGGTGATCGCAGCCTCCACGGTCTCGAACGCCATCGGCACCAACATGCCGGTCTACGCGCGAGCCACGCTCGGCCTCACCGAGACGGTGTCGACCGCGGTGCCGATCGCCCTCGGCTTCGCCTCGGTGGTGTTCCCGCTGCTCGGCGGCTGGCTCGCGGACCGGTTCGGGCGCCGCCCGGTGCTGGTCTGGCCGCGGGCCGCGATCGTGGTGCTGGCGGTGCCCGCCTTCTGGTGGCTGGCGCAGGCGCCGACCGCGGCCTCCGTCTACGCGGTGACGTTCCTGATGTCGGCGCTGTCCTCGATCAATGCGGCGGCGATCATCGTCGCGATCCCCGAATCGCTGCCGCGGGCGGTGCGCAGCGCCGGACTCTCGATCGTCTATGCCTTCTCGGTCTCGATCTTCGGCGGCAGCACGAACTACGTCGTCAACAAGCTGATCGCGGTCACGGGCGATCGCCTGGCGCCGGCCTACTACCTCGTCGGGTTCAGCGTGCTCGGCACCATCGCCGCGCTGATGATGCACGAGACCCGTGGGCGCGACCTCGACGCCGACACGGAGGCGTGAGCCCAGGCCGGGCCGAAGCGACGCGGTTCGAGAGGGGAGGCGCACCGGCTCAGTGGAGGATCGATCCGTCCTGTTCCGCCTCGGACACCCTGGCGAGTTCCCGGCCGACCTCGTGCAGGGCGACCTCGACCGCCGCCAGCGCGCAGGTGCCGCCGTCCTGCACGATGAGGGCATGCGCCGTGATCAGGTGGTCGGCGACCAGTTCCAGGACCGAACGCGGCTCCGTGTCCGCCACCGGGGACGGCCGGCTGAAGCGTCCGAGGGATCCGCTCGCGATGCGCTTGGGCAGGGGCGCCGGCAGCAGCGTGATGGAGCCGAGGAAGCCGAGGAAGGTCCGGTCCGGAGGACCGAATGAGGGAACCGCACCGGCCATGGCCCAGATCGCCCGCCCATCCGGCGACATCAGGCGGTAGCGCATCGAAAATTCGCTGCGTCCGACGATCGCCTCGGCGACGACATTGCGCACGACGGCGACGTCATCGGGATGGATGACCTTGCTCCATCCGTAATCCGACGCATCCTGGACTTGTTGACCAGTCAGAACCGTCCATTCATGACTGAGAAAGGTCACCTTTCCAACGGCGTCGGTTACGAAAATCATGGCCCAACCTCGGCTATAGCCGAGCTATGGAGCACGGTTGCGCATCAGGCAATTGGGTATTGGTCGGAATCTCGTGTCCGGCCCGGGCTTCTACCCGTATCCCGGAGCCCTCGTCCGGCCGTGCTTCCGGCGCACCGCGGCGTCTTCCGCAGGGCGGGATCCGAAGCGGGGTCACGACGGACGCCCCAGCGCCGCACGGATCAGGGCGAGCCCGTCCGGACTCGACCAGTCGGCCGGGCCCTTCATCACGCCGACCGTGCAGCCGGCGGGGTCGATCAG
>CAZZZJ010000536.1:0-2842 GCA_964658355.1 Beijerinckiaceae bacterium | reverse complement strand
CTCTGGTTCCAGGTGGCGGAGTACACCTACGACAATTTCATGATCCGAGCGCGTGCGCGCGGCTGAGCCCGGTACCGCCTTCGTGACAGGATCGCGATCCTCGGATGCCGGTTCGTGGCTGCAAGGCCGGAACTTTCCACGATCTCATCGTGAAACCACCGATTGACAGCCTTACAACTCTGATTTGCTTCGTGCTCGGCGTCGATGGTGTAAAAAGCAGTATCGCGATGCCGCTATGAGTTGTGGCGTCGAGGCGCTAGACCTGTCCTCGTCAGGCCGTGCAAACGGCGCGGCCGGCCGGGCTCTCAGGTTCAAGAAGGCATGAGCAACCCCTTCATCCGAAAACTTGAGAACTTCACGCGCTTCTCACAGGCAGATCGGAGGGCGCTCGAAGACGCGACGGGGCAGAATGTCCGTCGGCTCGGTGCACGCGAGGACATCGTCAACGAGGGCGACGAGCCGCGGGCCGTCAACTTGGTGCTGGAAGGCTGGGCCTGCCGTTACAAGCAGCTTCAGGATGGGCGACGGCAGATCATCGCATTCTTCCTGCCGGGCGATCTTTGCGATCCCCACATCTTCACCCTGCGTCGGATGGACCACGCCGTCGCGACGCTGACGCCGGTGACGCTGGCCCGGATTACCCAGGACACCATCGAGGCCTTGACCGCGGGTTCGCCCCGCATCGCCGAGACGCTGTGGTGGGAGATGCTGCACACCGCCGCGATCCAGCGGGAGTGGACCGTGAGCCTCGGACAGCGCTCCGCCGTCGAGCGCCTCGCTCACCTGCTCTGCGAACTCTACCTGCGCCTGCGTGCGGTCGGCCTCACCGAGGGCACCGCCTACGACCTACCGGTGACGCAGGCCGACCTCGCCGACACCCTCGGCTTGTCGAGCGTCCACGTGAACCGGACCCTCCAGGAGTTGCGCGGCGCTGGCCAGATTACCTGGAAGGGCCGGCGCCTCACGATCCACGACCTGCCGGCTCTGATGACGCTCGCCCTGTTCGACGCGTCCTACCTCCACCTCGACCACGAGGGGGCGCATCTCGATGCAAACTGAGAAACGCCGTCCGCCATCCGTATCATCCTGCCGGGCTCTTCAACTCGGAAGCGGTCGCTTCCCGGGAACCGATGCGCGATGACCGTTGCGGGGCGGATCGCAGCGCTCGAAGCCGAGAACGCAGCCCTGCGCCGGCATCTCGTCTCCGCGGGCCTCGATCTGAACGCGACTTCGCCGCCGATGTCGATCGCCCCCGATAGGGTCGCGGTGCTGCACCGGGCACGCAACACGCTCGCGATGATCCGCGCGATCATCCGCCGCTCGGCGGCCGTGGATCGCAGCGCCGAGGATTGCATGATGCGCCTCGATGGGCGCCTCGGTGCGATCGCCCGGGTGCAGAGCGCAGGCATCGCCGATCCGTCGGCCGGCATCGACCTGCACTCGATCCTCGCCGACGAGCTGCTGGCGCTCCTCGCCCGCGAAGGCGAGCGGGTCGACCTCGCCGGGCCGAAGGTGCTGCTCGCCCCCCGCGCCGCCGAGGTGTTCGCGCTCGGTGCCCACGAGCTTGCCAACAACGCGATGGAGCACGGGGCGCTCACCGTCCCCGGCGGCCACATCTCCATCGCCTGGAGCCTGCAGCCCGGCCTGGTCGCGCCGATGCTGTCGCTCACCTGGATCGAGACCGGGATGCGCGATCTGCCCGCGAAGCCTTCGCACCGCGGCTTCGGCACCGAAATGGTGGAGCAAACCTTTCGCTATGCGTTCGGAGCCGAAACCGACCTGACCTATGCGCCCGGCGGCCTGCACTGCTCGGTCCGGTTCGCGCTCCTGCCGAGCATCGGATTCGTCCCCGAAGCGTCGCCGCGCGACGACGGGACCGAGGCATAGGTTTCGATAATGTCGGTCCTGTTCGGCCGCGCGGATTCCGATCTCGAGTCGCGATCGATAACATCCGGCGGACCGCGCTGCATGCAGATGATCGAGGACCCTGTCAGGCCCCGAACAACACGCGGGCGATCGCCGCGGGTTCAACCGGCTTCTCGCAATGGGTGATGTTGGCGTAGCGCGGCGGCACCATCGTGCGGTCGTAGCCGGTGGCGAAGACGAACGGGATGCCGCGCGCCGCCAGGGCGTCGGCCAGTGGGAAGACCATCTCCCCCCGCAAATTGATGTCGAGCACCGCGGCGTCGAGATCCCGAGTCCCGGCCAGCAACGTCAGCCCGTCGGCGAGAGTCGCTGCCGGCCCGACCACCTCCGCGCCCCTCGCCTCGAAGTTGCGCGCGAGGTCGGAGACGATGAAGTAGTCATCTTCGACGAGCAGGACCCGGCGATTGGCCAGAGCCGTCATCGGGGACGTCGTCGGCTGGGGCTTGGTTTCGCCGGATGCGTTCATCGATCTCACGTCACTTCCGACCTCGCCGTGCTCGCCTGTATCGCATGGACTGACGAAAAAGACCGTCATGCGCCGCGAAAACGATAAACGCATCGCTCAGGGCATAGGCTTGCGCAGGACGAAATTGCCGGAGGCGAGAAATTTCGGTGCCCGTTTGCCGGTGTCGATTTCGGTGGTGAACCCTGAACACCCAAATGCGGTCGTTGGTCCGGTCGCAGACGTAGACGAGCCCATCGCGGGCGATCTTCACGCCATGGACCGGAGAGTCGAAAAGCTGCGACGGCGCGGCGGCGGGATCGGAGGGCGGCACCTTTTCGTCGGCCGGCGGCCGCGCGAACAGAGACGGATCCGCCGACCCCTTCGGCGCAATGGCGGCATGACCACGCGATCGCACACAGAAAAAAAGGCCACTCCCGAAGGAGCGGCCCGAAGTCTAGGGAGGAAACGCCC
>CAZZZJ010000535.1:0-2848 GCA_964658355.1 Beijerinckiaceae bacterium | reverse complement strand
CTGCCGTATCTCGCGACGATCCTGGCCCTGGTCTTGCTGTCGCTCGGGCGGCGCCAGGGCGGCTCGCTGGCGCCTGCCGCGCTCGGCCGCGAATTCACGCCGCACCGCTGAAGGCGGCGGCCATCTTGGGGGACCGACCTTGGGGACATCGACGACCATGCGGACGATCACCGGCGCCATCCTGGCGGCTCTCCTGCTCGCACCCGCCGCGCGGGCCGACGACAAGCTCAAGGTCGGCTTCGTCTATGTCGGGCCGGTGGCCGATTACGGCTATTCCTACCAGCACGACCTCAGCCGCAAGGCGCTCGAGGCGGCGATGCCCGGCAAGGTCGAGACCACGTATCTCGAGAGCGTGCCGGAGGCCGACAGCGAGCGCGCGATCGAGAAGCTCGCGCGCTCGGGCGCCAAGCTGATCTTCACCACCTCGTTCGGCTTCATGGAGCCGACCCTGAAGGTCGCCAAGAAATTCCCGACCGTGAAGTTCGAGCACGCCACCGGCTACAAGCGCAGCGCCAACGTCTCCACCTACTCGGCCCGGTTCTACGAAGGCCGCTACGTCTGCGGCAAGATCGCCGGCACGCTCTCGAAGTCGGGCACGGTCGGCTACATCGCCTCGTTCCCGATCCCCGAGGTGGTGAGCGGCATCAACGCGTTCATGCTCGGCGCGCAGTCGGTGAACCCCAACGTCAAGCTCAAGATCGTCTGGGTGAACACCTGGTTCGATCCGGGCAAGGAGGCGGAGGCGGCCAAGGCCCTGCTGGCGCAGGGCGCCGACATCCTCACCCAGCACACCGATTCCGCAGCGCCCCTGCAGGAGGCCGAGAAGGCCGGCAAGCTCGCCTTCGGCCAGTCGTCGGACCAGCTGCGCTTCGCCCCGAAGGCGCAGCTGACCTCGATCACCGACGACTGGGACGGCTACGTGATCGGCGAGGCCAAGGCGGTGCTCGACGGCAGCTGGAAGAGCCACGACACCTGGGGCGGCATCAAGGACGGCATGGTCGTGCTCGCGCCCTTCACCAACATGCCGGACGGCGTGAAGGCGATGGCCGAAGCGACCAAGGCCGGCATCGCGTCCGGCATGATCCACCCCTTCGCCGGCCCGGTGACGAAGCAGGACGGCACGGTGGCGGTGAAGGCCGGCGAGGACGCGCCCGACCCCATGATCCTCGGCATGAACTGGTACGTGAAGGGCATCGACGACAAGCTGCCGCAGTAGCGGGCCGCCGTCTTCGGCGCGCGAGCGGGTGGCCGCCCGCGCGTCCGGTTCAGTTGCGGGGCCGCGGCGGCACGTCGTCCCGGTGCGGCCCCGCCTCCGTCGTGACGCC
The DNA here is from genome assembly GCA_964658355.1 of Beijerinckiaceae bacterium. Lineage (GTDB taxonomy): Bacteria > Pseudomonadota > Alphaproteobacteria > Rhizobiales > Beijerinckiaceae > Methylobacterium. The sequence goes on along the minus strand of CAZZZJ010000535.1, from coordinate 1,523 downwards.
GCCCGGCGGCGGCGGAACCGCCACGGCGTCGCCGTCGCGGACGGCGTTCATCGCGTTCTGCGGGCCGGCGCGGCCTTCGGTGCCGCCGGGCGCCGTCGCAGGGTCGAGCCCCGCCGGAGCGCCCGTCGACTGGGCGAAGGCGGAGCCGCCGAGGCCGATGCCGGCGGCGAGGGTCAGGGCCGTGAGGGTGGCGAGGCGCATCGATGGGATGTCCGTGATCGAGTGACGGGCGCGGGGGGCTCAGTGCCGGTGGCGGCGGTGGTGGCGCATCCGGCGCCGGCCGTAGGCGTGGCCGCTGCGGATCGCCTCCATCCGGTTGGCCGGGCCGGCCTTGCCGATCGTCCCGCCCGGGGCCGTCGCGGCGATGCGCCCGGCGGGGGCGCCGACGGATTGGGCCGAGGCCGCGCCGGCCAGGCCGCAGCCGAGGCAGAGCGTGAGGATCAGGACGCGGGTCGAACGCAGCATCGGGGAGAATCCTCGTCTGGCTGCACCACCAACGCGCGAGGGCCGCGCGGGTGCGGAGCCGGAAGGATAAATTCCCGTCGCCGCGTCAGCTGCCGCGATAGGTCTGGAAGCTCCAGGGCGTCGCCACCAGCGGCACGTGATAGTGCCCCTCCGGGTCCGACACGCCGAAGCGCAGCGGCACGACGTCGAGGAAGGGCGGTTCGGGCAGCGACGTCCCGAGCCGGCGGTAATGGTCGCCGAGCGCGAAGCGGAGCTCGTACACCGCGATCGGCACCGGCCGCCCGCCGACCAGCGGCGCGTCGGTGCGCCCGTCGGCGTTGGTGACGGTCCGCGCCACCAGGGCCGTCTCGGTCTCCGAGACGATTTCGTGGAGGGTCACCGCGACGCCGTCCGCCGGGCGTCCGCTGACGGTGTCGAGCACGTGCGTCGAGATCCGGCCCGTGGTCCGCAGCGGCCCGTCGCCGACGACGCGCGCGTTCAGGCGGATCGCCGCGATGCGGAACATCTCGGCCTCGGCGGTCCGACGCTCCGTCGCGGCGTCGGATGCGAGGCGGGCGGCGAAGGCGGAGAGCAGCGCGGCGCGCCCGTGCCGCTTGACGCACAGGATGAAGGGCAGCCCGAATCGTTCGCGGTAGGCGGCGTTGAGGGTCTCGAAGCGCGCGTATTCCGCGTCCGACATCCGGTCGAGGCCGGCCGCCGCCTGCTCGGCGATTGAATCGGGCGCGACGGTGCCGTCCCGGGCCGCCCGTCCGGCGAGCTCGGGATGGCCGGCCAGCAGCGCGTGGCGCGCCGCGTCGGGCGCCGCCTCCACGGCGGCGCGCATCGCGGCGAACAGCGCCGCGACGCTGGCGAAGGGCCGCGCCCCGGCCGCACCTCGCGCCACCCAGGGCGCATGCTCGAACACCGTGCCCAGGGCCGCCACGAAATCGGCTTCCGGCATCGCGTTGAGGTCGTCCAAGGGGATCGTCATCGGGCCTCACGCCGGCGCTCGTCGGGTTCCGGCGGGAGGATAGCAGGCAACGGGCCAGGCGGGGCGACGCGGTCGGCATCGCCCCGCA
>CAZZZJ010000534.1:0-2850 GCA_964658355.1 Beijerinckiaceae bacterium | reverse complement strand
GGCCCTTCCATTGCCGAACCGCGGTCCGGCCGAATCTGTCCCGAGAATGTTGCTCGGGCGCCCTTAGAAAGAGGCGCCGGAGGCGACGGTCCAGGTCCGGTAAGCCGAAGACAGCGGCTGATGACAATGAGACACTGGATCACCTCCTTTCGTTCGTTGCTGGGATCCCGAAGGTATGAGGCGGGACCGCCCCTGTGAAGCCCCTCGCCTGCGTTCTCTCGCCGCTGCCCCTTCGTGGCAGCCGCGGGACCCGGAGCCGGTCAGGGGCGGCCCGTCGCGACGGTGTCGACGAGGTCCCTCAGGATCGCCGACATCTGCGCCTGCGCATCGGGCGTCGCCAGGTTGTGGTCGGTGCCTGAGATGATCGCGACTGGGGCGCCGAGCCGCCGGGCGGCGCGCTCGGGGGTGCGGCCGACATGCCGCCGCAGGGCGGAGAGGCCGGGATCCCCCGCGGCATAGACGAGGCGCAGGTGCGCGCCCCGCCGGCGCATCGTCCGGATCCGGCGCGCGACGCTGCCGCCCTCGGGGCCGGGGCGGAACAGGGCCTTCCAGCGACGTTGGGCCGAGCAGAGGCCGCGGCGCAGGAGGACGCGACCGATCGCCCGGACGCCGATCTCGCCCCGGAGCAGGCGGGCCCAGGTGCTGCCGCGGCGGAGCAGGGCGGCATAGGTCGCCGCGCTGCCCACCGTCCGGCGCACCACGGCGTCGACGTCGTCGTCCGGGTGCCAGTCGAAGCAGTACGGATTGGCGAGAAGCGCCCCGGCGACGCGGCGATCGCGCCAGGCCGCCTGGAACGCCGCGTAGGCGCCGCTGCAGGTGCCGACGAGGACGATCGGTCCGGCGCCCTGCGCGTCGAGGTGGTCGAGGGCGTGGCGGAAGTCGTCGAGGGTGTCGGCGGCGAAGAGCGGCGAGGCGCCGCCCGGCCGATCCGCGCTGTCGCCGACCCCGGCGAGGTCCATCCGCAGGGACGGCACGCCGGCGGCCGCGAAGGCGCGGGCCATCCGCGTCGCCTGCCGCCCCCAGCCGGAATGCGCGCTGAGGCCGGCCGCGATGAACAGGATCGTCGGCGCGCCCGGCGACGGACCGGCCGGCCGGGCATGCACGCCGAACAGCCCCGGCCCGAACCGGACCGCCTCCTCCCGCCAGCCCTCCCCGTCGAGGCGGGCGGGCGCGGCGACGGCGCGCGCCGCGGTCGGCCGGGGCAGGGCGCCTTCGGCCACGAACCCGACGACCTCGGCGAAGGCCTCCTGCGGCGGCACCGAGAAGAGCGGGTTGCCGACCAGCTGTGCGAGGCCGTGCAGGGCGCCGCGCGTCACCTCGGCGCCGAGCGCGACGTAGCGCTCGGCGAGCGCATCGGTCTCCGCACCGAGGAGCAGGATCCGGGGCGCTGGGCGGACCCGCGCCGACAGGATATCGATCTTCGCGAGCTCGGCCGCGAGCTCGGAACCGAGGGGGAAGCCGCCCACCGAGAGGTGACCGGGCGGCTCGACCGGCACGGTGCCGTCCGACATCAGGTTCAACGCCGGGGACCGCAGCTTCATCTCGCGCACGTATCCGCGCCCGGTCCGGCACGGCGCCATCAGCACGAGATGGTCGATGCCGCCCTCCTCGGCCACGAGCGCCGCGAGCGTCGCCCCGAGCCGCAGGCCGACGAGGACGACCTCCGTCGCCTCGGCCTCCTCGCGCAGGAAGCGCACCGCCCTGCGGATCGCACCGAGCCACGCCGACAGCGTGCCGGCGCCCGCATCGGCGGAATCGCCCTCGCCCGGGTAGTCGAAGCGCAAGGTGGCGCAGCCGGTCGCGGCGATTCGTCCGGCCAGCTCCCGCCACGGGCGATGCGCCGAGAGCTGCTCGAAGCCGGTCGCACCGCACAGGATCACGCCGCGCCGGGCGATGCCCGGGTGGAACCAGCCGAACAGGCCGTCGAGGATGACCGGTTCCGCTTCGAGGGGCGACAGGCGGGGCGGACGTGGATCGTGCATCATCGGCCTTCTAGAACCTCACGATCTCGTTTGTGTTGACGGCCCGAACGATCCCGTTCGGCCGGCCCCCGCCGATCAAGGCGATGCGCCGCTGCGTTCCGGGGGCGAGATGGAAGCCGTCGTCGGCGGGACGCGCCCCGGTCTCGGTCTCGATCCGCACGCACAGCGCATGGCGGTCCGCACCGACCCGGAGGACGGGATGGCCCTCGCCGGCCTCGATCTCGGCGACCAGCCCGATCGGGCGCGGCGCAGGATCGCGCCCTTGCGGGAAGTGGAAGCTCTCGGCGAGGACGCCGTCGCGAGCCGGATCGATCAGGCTCGCGTGAGCGAGGCTGTGCACGGCGGGGCCGAAGCGATAGCTCCCGGTGGCATCGAAGAAGCGCCCGAGCAGCGTCGCGCTCGACCAGGTGCCGGAGCCGCGCGGATCGAGGGTGATCGTGCGCTCGGCCTGCGCCACCGCGCGTCCCTCGGAATCGCTGAAGACGAGACGCAGGATCGCGGAGAGCGGCGCGGCCGTCTCGTTGTGGACATGGAGGTGCAGGCCGTTCAGCCCCTCGTCCGAGATCGTCACCTGCACGGGGCGGAAGGCGCGCTTGAGGGCGTACCACGCCGACTTCGGACGGCCGCCCGCGTCGACGACGCCCCAGCCGATGCCCGGGCCGAGATCGCGGAAGAGCCAGACCAGGCCGCCGGCGGTGGGCGAGCGCGCCCGGCGCCACTCGGCGAAGACCGCCTCCATCACCTCGGCGCTCGTCGCGCGGGCCAGGGCGCAGTAGCGGTCCGGGTCGTCGCGGCGCAGGATTTCGGGATCGAGCCCGAACAGCGCCCGGAGGTAATGGTCGCGGACCTGCTCGAACTCCCAATCCGC
>CAZZZJ010000533.1:0-2850 GCA_964658355.1 Beijerinckiaceae bacterium | reverse complement strand
AGGGCCGCGAGCCCGCGCTCCCCGGCGGCGAAATCGCCGGGCGGCAGGTTGAACAGCGCCTGGGTCAGCCCGTGGCGCGCGAGGCGTTCGGCGATGGCGTCGGCCGGATGCTCGTAGGGGAACAGGAACTCGACGGCTCCGAACCCCTGGTCCGCGGCCGCCGCGAAGCGGTCGAGGAAGGGCAGCTCCGTGAACATCAGGGTGAGGTTGGCGGCAAAGCGCGGCATGGTTCGGCCCCTCAGTTCTTCGCGGCCGGCAGGACCGCGCCCGAGACCTGGGCGTAGAGCCGCGCGACGGAGGCGTCGTCGTCCCGGCCCATGCCGGAGCCCGAGGCCATCAGGAACATCTGCAGGGCGGCGGCGGCCACCGGCACCGGATACTTCTCGGCGCGGGCCATGTCCTGCACGATGCCGAGATCCTTCACGAAGATGTCGACCGCGCTCTTCGGGCTGTAGTCGCCGTCGAGCACGTGGGGCATCCGGTTCTCGAACATCCAGGAATTGCCGGCCGACTTGGTGATCACCTCGTAGACGCGGGCGAGGTCGAGCCCCTGCTTGGCGGCGAAGCTCATGGCCTCGGAGGCCGCGGCGATGTGCACGCCGGCAAGCAGCTGGTTGATCATCTTGAAGGCCGCACCCTGGCCCGCCGCGTCGCCGAGTTCGTAGAGCGTGCCGGCCATGGCATCGAGGGCGGGCCGGGCCGCGTCGAAGGCGGCTTGCGTGCCGGAGGCCAGGAAGGTCAGCGCCCCGTCCGCGGCGCGGGCGGCGCCTCCGCTCATCGGCGCGTCGAGATAGTGCCGGCCGGTGGCCTCGAGACGCGCCGCGAGCCGGCGGGCGATGGCCGGGTCCATGGTCGCCGAGGAGACGAACACCGCCCCCTCCGGCATCGCCGCCGCGGCGCCGCCTTCGCCGAACAGCACGGCCTCGGTCTGGCTCGCGTTGACGACGACGCAGATCACGACGCCCGCGCCCTCTGCGGCCTCGGCCGGGCTCGCGACGCCGCGTCCGCCGGCCGCCGAGAAGCGGGCGACCGCCTCGGCGTTCACGTCGCAGGCCGCGACCGTGAAGCCGGCGCGCAGCAGCGAGGCCGCCATGCCGAAGCCCATCGAGCCGAGGCCGATCACCGCGGCATGGCGAGGGGAGGGGGATGCTGTCATCGAACCTGTCCGGTCTGGGGTCGAAACGAAGTCGTCCTGGCGGAGAAGCGGCGTCTTCGCGCCGCGCGGGACGGGTCGCATCCCGCGCGGCCCGCCTCAGCGGTTCACGAGGCGCTTGGGCGTGACGAAGGTCGCGATCGAACCGAGCACGAGCATGGCGGCGAGCGCGTACATTCCGGTGGCGGTGTTGCCGCTGTAGTCCTTCAGCGCGCCGATCACGTAGGGGCTGGCGAAGCCCGCGAGATTGCCGACCGAGTTGATCAGCGCGATGCCCGCGGCGGCGCCCGCCCCCGAGAGGAAGGCGGTGGGCAGCGACCAGAACAGCGGTGCGCAGGTGAGCACGCCGCCCGCGGCGACCGAGAGGGCCATGATCGCGATCACCGTGCTGCCGGCGGTGGCGGCCACGACGAAGCCGACGGCGCCGCAGAGCGCGGGCACGATCAGGTGCCAGCGCCGCTCGCGCATCCGGTCGGCGCTGCGCCCGAGCAGGATCATCACGAACACCGCGAACAGGAACGGGATCGCGCTGATCAGGCCGATGTTGAGGTTGCCCTGCACGCCGGTGGATTTCACCAGGGTCGGCATCCAGAAGGTCAGGCCGTACTGGCCGGTGACGAAGCAGAAGTAGATGAAGCTCATGAACCACACGCGGCCGTTCTTGAACACGGTCGCGATCGAGTGCGGGCTCTGCTCCTTGCCGACGTTGTCGGCCGCGATGTCGCGCTCGATCACCGCCTTCTCCGCGTCCGTGAGCCACTTGGCCTCGGAGGCGCGGTTGTCGAGGTAGAAGAACACCGCGACGCCGACCAGCACCGCCGGCACCGCCTCGATCACGAACATCCACTGCCAGCCGGCCAGGCCGTGCGCGCCGCTGAACGCGTCCATGATCCAGCCCGAGAGCGGATTGCCGAAGATGCCCGAGACCGGGATCGCGGCCATGAACACCGCGATCACCTTGGCGCGCCGATGCGCCGGGAACCACGCCGTCGTGTAGAGGATCACGCCCGGGTAGAAGCCGGCCTCGGCGAGCCCGAGCAGGAAGCGCATGATGTAGAAGGTGGTCGCCGAGTTCACGAACAGGAACGCGCCCGAGATGATCCCCCAGGTGACCATGATCCGGGCGATCCAGATCCGTGCGCCGACCCGGTGGAGGATCACGTTCGAGGGCACCTCGAACAGGAAGTATCCGATGAAGAACACGCCCGCGCCGAAGCCGTAGACCGTCTCGCTGAAGCCGAGGTCCTGGGACATCTGCAGTTTGGCGAAGCCGACGTTCACCCGGTCGAGATAGGCGACGACGTAGCAGAGCATCAGGAACGGCACGAGGCGCCAGAACACCTTCGTGTAGGTCTGCTCGACGAAGTCCTTCGACGGCACGGCGCTGCCCGGCAGCACGGCGGCTGGTGAACTCATGGCGTCCTCCATCGCCGACGTCTTGCCGCGCCGGCGTTATGCTTGTTTCCGCGCCGGCTGGCAGCGCTTGGAACCTGCCTAATTCATTTTGGCAGCGCTGCCAATCAGGTTGCGGGTGACAGCGATGCTCGATATGTCGCCTTCGGAATGGCCATGTGAAGGGCGTCCATGAACCTGCATCGGCGCCTCGTGACGCTGTCCGACGTCGCCCGGGAGTCGGGCTTCGGCGAGAGCACGGTCTCGCGGGTGCTGCGCAACCAGGGCTCGTTCTCGAAGCGCAC
>CAZZZJ010000532.1:0-2872 GCA_964658355.1 Beijerinckiaceae bacterium | reverse complement strand
TCGGCGGCATCCGGCGCATGGATCTTCAGGATCTTCGGGAAGACCTTGAAATGGGCCGGGGTCTGGGTGGTGAGCTCACCGTCCGTGTTGACCGGCCGCGGCTTTCGCGTGCTCAGCACCACCTCGGTGGTCTGGAAGGCGCGCACGTCCTCGGCCTTGCCATGGGTGCCGCGCCGGAGCGCCGGCAGCAGCGCCAGCAGGCGCCACCAGTGCTTCACCTCGAGGGAGTAGAAATCGAGCTTGCCGTCGTCGACGGTCGCGGTCTCCTCGACCGTCATGCCGCCGCCGTAGTGGCGCCCGTTGCCGACCGAGGCCTGGATCGTGGTGACGCGCTCGCGCTTGCCGTCGTGCTCGATCGTCACCGTGAAGGGCCGCACCCGCCGCAGCACCCGGAAGGCGGCGATGGCATAGCCGACCGTGCCCCATTTCTTCTTCGATTCCTCGGTGAGCCCGCCGGCGAGCTCGGCGGAGAAGCCGATGCTCGCCACGTTGAAGAAGTAGTGGCCGTTCACCCAGCCGAGATCGACCGGCTGCGCGGCGGCGGTCGTGATCAGCCGCGCGGCCGCCACCGGGTCGAGGGGCAGCCCGAGCGAGCGGGCGAGGTCGTTGGCGGTGCCCAGCGGCAGGATGCCGAGGGGCAGGCCGGTCTCCACCAGGGCAGGGGCCGCCGCGTTCATGGTGCCGTCGCCGCCGCCGAGGATGACGAGGTCGACGTCGGGCGCGTGCCGCCGGATCACCGCACAGCAATCGCGTTCGGGTTCCGGCTCCACCAGCGCGATCCCGCCCGCAATCAGCGCGCCGCGCACGGCATCCATCGCCGCGCCGCCGTTCCGGGCCTTCGGGTTGCACAGCAGGAGCGCGCGGCGGGAGGCCGGTGCGCCGCCTCGCGACAGTCCGTCCTCGCTCATCGGCGAAGCTCCGGCATCCCGGATCGGCTTTGGACATCGGACAAGGCGGAAGCCTTTCGGCGCGTGCGCGCCACCCGCGAGGCGCGGGGACGACGGCGTGGCAGAGATCCGACATCGCGGTCGACGCCTCGACCGCCAGAGGGGCCCGGACCCGGAATACGGCCTAGGTGGCGTAGCGGGCCGGCGATCTCAACCCCGTCACCTCCGCAATTCCGCACGCCCCGCATTGGGAATGCAATCTCCGCGGCCGCCGGCCTCGCTCCGGCCGACCGCTTGGGCTGGTCGCTCGGGCCGCCCAGGCGTTTTCCCGGGCGTCTGTTGCATCCGAGCACTTGTCCGCGCCTGAGCTGAAGAAAACGATGCGGTCGACCCGTCGGGGCCAGGGCCGGGTTGCTGCAAGTGCCTCACAAAACGCCCTTTCACGAGTCATCCCCACCTCGGCGACATCATCGCGCGACGCGGTTTGTGAGGGTCTCCCATGACCAGTGTCCTTGATGAGGCCGGCACCGATCGGCGCTGGTTCGCACCGGTCGATCCACGGATCGCAGAGCGTGTCCCGAGATTTGCCGGGACCAGATTCGCCGAAGCCCCGACGACGCTCGGTGCCCCCCGGGCATCCGCGCCGGGATACCTGCGCGCCCTCGTCGGCGCCCTCGGCACCAGGCGCGCGCATCGGCGCCTCTGCCGCAGCAACGCCGCCCTGGCCGACCGGAACGTCGCGTCCCGCCTCGCGACCGCCCAGGCGGAGCTCGACGATGCCGAGGCCGGATACGTCTTCCTGGCCGGGGACTCGCATGCCGAGCTGCTCGGGCATCCCGCCTGGGCCGGACGGACGGTGGTGAATGGCGGGATCGGGGGCCGCTCGGCGCGCCACTACGCCGAGGATCTGCCGCGCCTCGCCTTCCGCCGCCGGGCCTCCGTCGCCGTGCTCAGCGTCGGCACCAACGACATCATGTGCCGCTCGAAGCCGCTCACCCAGCGGGCCGCTTCGCTGTTCGATGCCAGCTTCGGGACGATCCTCGCGCACCTGCGCGCCCATGCCGATCGGGTCGTCGTCCTGGCGGTCCCGCCCATCGCCGTGTCGGGAACCTTTCCCCGCGATCCGCGCGCCGTCGAGCTTTACTCGTGGCAGATCCTGCGGACGGCGATGCAGCGCGACTGCGCGTATTGCGATCCGTTCGCACCGATCAGGACCGATGATTTCGGCCTCGCCCGGCCGGACGCCTTGAGCGACGAGGTCCATCTCGTGGATTACGGACCGGTCTGGGACCGAATCCTGCCCGTCCTGCGATCGGACCCGTCCGGCGCGGCCTAGGGCCGGTTCGGATCGCGCCGCGATCGTCCCCCGCCCCAAATTCTCAATTCCGCTTCCTTGTTTCGATGCGCGCTCTTGCACCGAACCGGCATCCGCTCCGGCATAGACGTGCTCCGGGCCTCATGGGTGCGGGCGGCGGCGGGCGGGGAACGTCGCCGCGCCGGTCCGGGGGGAACCGGCCGTCCCCCCGTTCGCGTTGACCTCGGCCGTTCTCCATGGACCCCACGAAACACCCGAACCGCGGGACATTCCCTCTGGCCATCACGGCGCAGCGGGCGTTTTGTGAGAGACATGCAGAACGCCTCGTTCCCCGCCCGGCCACCATCCGGTGATTCCATGTGCTCTGATCCCACGCGCTTCGGCGGCCTGCGTTCCGCGCTGGCGCTCGGCCTGATCCTCGCCGCCACCGGCGCGACGCAGGCACAGCCGCGCCCGGCCTGGGTCGACCCGCCGGCGAAGGCCGCGTCCGGCACGCCCGCACCCAAGGCCGAGCCGCAGCCGCAGCCTCAAGCGCAGCAGCCTTCGTCACCGGACGCGGCACGGCCGGGCACCGACACCGCGGCCGGCGCCGACCGCGATCCCGAGCCGGATGCGAAGCCGGCGCGGACCGCCGGGACGATCGCGCCGGATGCCGCGCGCGAGGCCATGG
>CAZZZJ010000531.1:0-2879 GCA_964658355.1 Beijerinckiaceae bacterium | reverse complement strand
CTCGCCGAGGGGTGCCCGGCCCATTGCCAGTACTGCTACCTCGCCGGGTCCCTGTCCGGGCCGCCGGTGACGCGGGCCTATGCCAACCTCGATGCGATCCTGTCCAACCTCGGTGCCTATCTCGGCCAGGGCGCCGTCACCTCCGCGCAGGCCGAACGGGCGCAGGAAGGCACCACCTTCGAGGCCTCGTGCTACACCGATCCCCTCGGAATCGAGCACCTCACCGGGTCCCTCGCCGCGGCGATCCGGCATTTCGGCGCCTGGGACGCGCCGGTGCAGCTGCGCTTCACCACCAAATTCGCCGCGGTCGAGCCGCTGCTCGATCTTCCGCACCGCCGCCGCACCCGCATCCGCTTCTCGGTCAACGCCCGGGCCGCCGCGCATTACGAGGGCGGCACCGCGAGCCTGGACGCCCGGCTCGGGGCGATGCGGGCGATGGCGCTGGCAGGCTATCCCGTCGGCCTCACCATCGCGCCGATCCTGCCGGTGCCCGACTGGGAGGTGGGCTATGCCGGGCTGATCCGCGAGGCGGCCGAGGCGGTGGCCGACATCCCCGACCTCGACCTGACCGCCGAGCTGATCACCCACCGGTTCACGCCGGGCTCGAAGGCGGTGCTCCGGGGCTGGTATCCGGGCTCCGACCTGCCGCTCGACGAGGCCGAGCGCACGCGCAAGCTCACCAAGTTCGGCTCGGTGAAGTACGTGTTTCCCAAGGAGGCGATGCGGGCGATGCGGGACGCCCTGTTCGCCGCGCTCGCCCGCGACCTGCCGGCCGCGCGCATCCTCTACTGGACCTGACCCACGGACTGGACCTAGCCCTGGCCCGCGCCATCTTGGTCCGGCCGCGACCGAGAGCCCGCATGCGCGAAACGCCGACCCCCGACGCTCCTCAGCAGGCGCCCCTGATCCTGACGCTCGCCTTCGACCCGGAGACGTTCGCGCGGTTCGACGGGTTGCGGCGGCGCCACTTCCCGGAGAAGCTGAATCACATCCCGGCCCACGCGACGCTGTTCCACAACCTGCCCGGGGTCGCCGAGGCGGGGGTGCGCGAGACGATCGCGCTGCTCGCCCGCACCGTGCCGCCGCCGGAGGTGGCGGTGACGGGCCTGCGCTTCACCGGCCGCGGGGTCGCCTACATCCTCCAATCGGAGGCGCTGACGGCCTTCCGGGCGCGCCTCGCCGGGACCTTCGACGCCGATCTCACCGCGCAGGACCGGCAGGGCTGGCGCCCGCACGTCACCGTGCAGAACAAGGTCGCGCCCGAGACCGCCCGCGCGCTCCACGCCGAATTGGAGGACGGGTTCGTCCCGTTCCGCTTCACCGCGCCGGCCACCCGGCTGTGGCGGTACCTGGGCGGCCCGTGGGAGGCCCGGGCGCAGTTCCCGTTCGGAGAGAATGCGTGAGCGGGATTTCAAGCGCCCCGTCTCACCGGCGACAGGGTGCGAGCGCATGACCGGTCCCGCCACGCTTCGTCGCATCCCCTTCGCCTCCCATGCCACGGCCGTCTGGCTCCGCCTGCGCCTCAACGAGGTCGGGCCGTTGCTGGCGCTGATCTGCGTCAGCGGGCTCGGCTACGCCTTCTTCGCCCTGGCCCACGAGGTCGGCGAGGGCTCGACCGATGCCCTCGACCGCAAGATCCTTCTGGCCCTGCGCAACCCGGCCGACCTGTCCGATCCGATCGGGCCGCGCTGGCTCGAGGAGACGATGCGCGACATCACCGGGCTCGGCAGCGTCTTCACCATCGTGTTCGTCACGGCGTCGGTCGCGGCCTACCTCGCCCTGTCCGGCAAGCGCCGCGTCGGCCTGTTTGTGATCGGCGCGGTCGGCGGCGGCGAGCTGGTCTCGACGGTGCTGAAGCTGTTCTATCATCGCCCGCGGCCCGATCTGGTGCCGCACGGCATGGAGGTGTTCACGGCGAGCTTCCCGAGCGGCCACGCGATGATGTCGGCGATCGCCTACCTGACGCTGGCGACGCTGCTCGCGCGGATCGACCGTCACCGCCGCGTGAAGGCTCTGGTGCTGGGCCTCGGCGTCGCCATGACCCTGCTCGTGGGGATCAGCCGGATCTATCTCGGCGTCCACTGGCCGAGCGACGTGCTTGCCGGCTGGTGCATCGGGGCCGCCTGGGCCGCCCTGTGCTGGTTCGTGGCGCTCCAGCTTCAGCGCAGCGGCAACGTCGAGGCGCCGGACCCGCCGCCGGTCCCGTGACGACGCAGGCCAGTGACGCGCGGTTAGGGTTAACCGATCGTTATGGCGGAGATGCGGAAGCCTTCGATGCACCTTTGCGTTGTCCAGGGAGTGCCATGACGAAGGAATGACGCCGGTGACCTTGACGACGCCACCCATCGAGCGCCGCCGAGGCGCCCGGCGCCGCGCCTGCTTCGGCGGCACCTTGCGCCTCGCGGCGTTCCTGCCGGAGATCGAATGCCGCTTGCGGGACCATTCGCTCACCGGGGCCCGCATCGTCGTCGCCGAGGACGTGATCCTTCCGGGGATCGTAGACCTGACCGTGACCTGCCGAAACCAGACCCGCCGCGCCGAGATCGTCTGGCACAGCGGCAACCAGGCCGGCCTCGCCTTTCTCGGCGCGAGCGAGCCGGACCGGAATGCGGACGCACGGGCGGTGGCCGCCTGGACGACGCAGCCCCTGCCCGGTCCGCTGCACTGAGCACACCGCAGCCGAGCGCCCGAGCATCACGGAACCGCGCCGTCCGGCGCCGGGTTTCCCGGCCTCTCGATCGAACAGGGCGGGGCTGCATGGCAGACGAATTCGGGCTCTCGCGACGGACCCTGCTGCGGGCCGGCGGCGTCACCCTCACCGGCGCCGCGCTCGGGACTGCGCATGCGGCCCACGCGGCGACGCCCGGCCCGACGGTGCC
>CAZZZJ010000530.1:0-2903 GCA_964658355.1 Beijerinckiaceae bacterium | reverse complement strand
TCTCCGCTCCCGACCTCGCCCACGGCTACGTGGTGTCGAGCGCCATCGCGCGCGGGCGCATCACCGCGATCGACACCGCGGCGGCCGAAGCCGTTCCCGGCGTCATCAAGGTGCTGACCCACGAGAACCGCTCGCGCACGGCTTGGCTCGACTACAACTACCAGGATGCGGTCGCACCCCCCGGTTCACCGTTCCGGGCGCTCTACGACGACAAGATCGCGTTCAGCGGACAGCCTGTGGCGCTCGTCGTGGCCGAGGATTTCGAGACGGCGCGCCACGCGGCGACCCTGGTGAAGATCGCCTACGAGGCGGAGACGCCCAAGACCGACGCGTCCGCGATCCGCGACCTCGCCTACGACCCGCCCAAGAAGCGGTCCGGCATCAAGCCGCCGCCCGCGCCCTGGGGCGACGCCGAGGGCGCCTACGAGTCCGCGCCGATCAAGCTCCGGAACGAGTACCGGCTGGCTGTGGAGCACCACAACCCGATGGAGCCCCACGCCTCCACCGTCGTCTACGAGGGCGAGGGCAAATACACGGTCTACGACAAGGTCCAGGGCGTCTCGAACAGCCACGGCTACCTCGCGGCGGTGTTCGGCTTGAAGAAGGACGACCTGCGGGTCCTGAACCCCTATCTCGGCGGCGGATTCGGCTCCGGTCTGCGCCCGCAATACCAGCTGTTCCTGGCGATGCTCGCCGCGCGCGACCTGGAGCGCTCCGTGCGCGTGGTGCTGACCCGCGACCAGATGTGGTCGTTCACCTATCGCCCCGACGCGATCCAGACCGTCTCGCTCGGGTCGGCACAGGACGGCCAGCTGCAGTCGTTGCGCCACGATGCCATCGGCTCGACCTCGCACTACGAGGATTACCAGGAGGTCGTCGTCAACTGGTCGGCCGTCCTGTACAAATGCGACAACGTCGCGCTGACCTACAAGATCGCCCAGCTCGATACCGCCTCGCCCGGCGACATGCGCGCGCCCGGCGCCGTGACCGGCGTGTTCGCCATCGAGACCGCGATGGACGAGCTGGCGCATGAGGCCGGCATCGACCCGATCGTCCTTCGGCTCAAGAATTTCTCGGAGTCCGACGCCACCGCCGAGGGCAAGCCGTTCGGCTCGAAGGCGCTGAAGGCCTGCTTCACGCAGGGCGCCGAACGGTTCGGTTGGGCCAAGCGGAACCCCGAGCCCCGCTCCATGCGCGAGGGCCACGAACTCGTCGGCTGGGGCATGGCGACGGGCGTGTGGGAATCGATGATGATGCAGTCATCGGCCCACGCCATCCTGACGGCGGACGGCAGGCTCGAAGTCGGCAACTCCACCGGCGACATCGGCACCGGCACCTACACGATCCTCACCCAGATCGCCGCCGACACCCTCGGCCTGACCATGGAGGACGTGACGACCAAGCTCGGCGACACGCGGCTTCCCGAGGCGCCGATCGCCGGCGGTTCGTGGACGGCGGCCTCGTCGGGCACCGCGGTGATGAAGGCCTGCCGCAACGTCGCCGAGCAGGTGTTCAAGCTGGCCCGCGCCATGGACGGCTCGCCGATCGCCAACGTCGATTTCGACCGCGTCGTCTTCACCGACGGGCGGATCGAGGTGTCGGGCGATGCGAGCCGCGGCGTCGCGATGACCGACGTGCTGAAGGCGGCCGGTGTGGACAAGGTCGAGGCCACCGAATCCGCCGGTCCCGACAAGGACTTCGCCAGCCAGTACGAGGCCTATACGCACTCGGCGATCTTCGTGGAGGTGAAGGTCGACGAGGACCTCGGCCAGGTCCGCCTCACGCGCGTCGTCTCGGCGATCGCGGCGGGCAAGATCCTCAACCCCAAGACCGCGCGCAGCCAGATCCTGGGCGGCGTGGTGATGGGCATCGGCTCGGCGCTGCACGAGGAGTCGATGATGGATCACCGGCTCGGGCGCTTCATGAACCACAATCTCGGCGAGTATCACGTGCCGGCCAACGCCGACATCCACGACATCGACGTGATCTTCGTCGACGAGGAGGACAAGGCCAACCCGCTCGGCGTGAAGGGACTCGGCGAGATCGGCATCGTCGGCACCGCCGCGGCGATCGCCAATGCCGTGTTCCATGCGACCGGCAAGCGGATCCGGCACCTGCCGATCACGATCGACAAGGTCCTGGCCTGAGCGACGACCGACCCGCCGCGGACGTCTGACGCCCCGAAACTCGGTCGGCCGCGGTGATTGCCGCGGCCGACCGTTCGTTCCGGCTGACCGGTTTTGAGCCGACGACCGCGTCACGCCGCCTTGCTCCGGCACGTCACTTCCCGATCACGAGAGACCGCGATCGATGGCGCTGACCCGGGGTGCAGCTCTTCGTGCTGGTCCCGGATGTGCTACGCCGCCCGCTCCAGACGATCGGGCAAAGCGGACCGCATGAACCTTCTCCTTGTCTTCGTCGGCGCTGGGCTCGGCGGCATCGCTCGCTACGGCGTCGGGGCCGCCTCTCTGCGGCTCGGCTCTGACTTTCCCTACGGCACCATGGCGATCAACATCGTCGGCTCGATCCTGATGGGGCTTTTCATCGGCTGGTTCGCGATGCGCGGCGGCGCCCAGGCTCTGCGCCTGTTCGTTGCGACCGGCGTACTGGGCGGCTTCACGACCTTCTCGTCCTATTCGTTGGAGGCGGTGATGCTGCTGGAGCGCGGAGACCACGCGCAGGCCGCCGCCTACATCGTCGGCTCGGTGGCGCTCGGCCTCGCCGGCCTGTTCGCGGGCCTGCTGCTGATGCGCGCGATCCTGTGAGGGATCACCGGTGACCGCCCTCCTGCAATCCTGGCGCTTCTGGGCGCTGCTCTCGGCGGCCTTCGCCGCGCTCACCGCGGTCTTGGCCAAGGTCGGCGTCGCAGGCGTCCCGTCCGACGTCGCGACCCTGGTCCGGAC
>CAZZZJ010000529.1:0-2904 GCA_964658355.1 Beijerinckiaceae bacterium | reverse complement strand
CTGGCAGCACAAGCAGTTCATGCTAACGGGTACCCATGTTCGATGCCGTCGCTGCCCTGGACAAGGTTCTCGATGCCCTGGATCGCGAGGCCCGCGAGCCGACGAAGCTCCGCGCCGTCCTGGTGCCGGAACTGAAGCGTGTGATCGAGGCCGGCCATGCGGCGGCCGAGGCACAGCTGCTCAAGGACCGGGACGGCATGCGCTGCGCCCGCACGCTGTCGAATCTCACCGACGCCGTGGTGCGCGCGATCCACGACGCGGTGGTCTGGCGGCTCTACCCGAACGACAACCCCTCCACCGGCGAGCAGCTCGCGGTGGTGGCGACCGGCGGCTACGGCCGGGGCACGATGGCGCCGGGCTCCGACATCGATCTCCTGTTCCTGCTGCCCTACAAGCAGACCGCGTGGTCGGAGAGCGTCGTCGAGGCGATGCTCTACGTGCTGTGGGACCTCAAGCTGAAGGTCGGCCACGCAACGCGATCGGTCGAGGAGTGCCTGCGCGAGGCGAAGGCGGACATGACCATCCGCACCGCTTTGCTCGAGGCGCGCTTCCTGTTCGGCACGCGGGTGCTGTTCGAGGAGCTGGTGACGCGCTTCGACGCCGAGCTGGTGATGGGCACGGCCCACGAGTTCGTCGAGGCCAAGCTCCGCGAGCGCGACGGGCGCATCACCAAGGCCGGCTCCTCGCGCTACCTCGTCGAGCCCAACGTCAAGGACGGCAAGGGGGGGCTACGCGACCTCAACACCCTGTTCTGGATCGCCAAGTACACCTACCGGGTGCGCGATCAGGTCGAGCTCGTCGCCGCCGGCCTGTTCACGGCGGAGGAGTACCGCCTGTTCGAGCGCTGCGACGAGTTCCTGTGGCGGGTACGCTGCCACCTGCACTTCGTCACGAAGCGCTCCGAGGAGCGGCTGTCCTTCGGGCTGCAGCCGAAGATCGCCGAGCGCCTCGGCTTCGGGCCGCGCGGGGGCCTATCCGGCGTCGAGCGCTTCATGAAGGCGTATTTCCTGATCGCCAAGGACGTCGGCGACCTCACCGCCATCGTCTGCGCCGAATTGGAGGCACGCCACGCCAAGCGCACGCCGGTGCTCGACCGCTGGATCGGGAAGTTCCGCGACCGCTTCCGCGCCACCGCGATCGAGGCCGAGGATTTCTGGCTCGACCATGGCCGGGTCAACATCCGCGCCGAGGACGCCTTCGAGCGCGATCCGGTGAACCTCCTGCGGCTGTTCTGGCTCGCCGACCGGCACAACCTCGCGATCCATCCCGACGCCAAGCGGCTGGCCAACCGGTCCCTACGCCTGATCGGCCACGCGCTGCGCGCCGACGAGGAAGCCAACCGCCTCTTCCTCGAGATTCTGACCTCGAAGAACTCGCCGGAATCGGTGTTGCGGCAGATGAACGAGGCCGGCGTGCTCGGCCGCTTCATCCCGGATTTTGGGCGCATTGTGGCGATGATGCAGTTCAACATGTACCACCACTTCACGGTGGACGAGCACCTGCTGCGCGCGCTCGGCGTGCTGGCCGCGATCGATTCCGGCCGCTCGGAGGAGCAGTTCCCGCTGGTCTCGCGCCTCGTCAACGCGATCCACAACCGCCGGGCGCTGTACGTGGCGATCCTGCTCCACGACATCGCCAAGGGCCGCCCCGAGGACCACTCGATCGCCGGCGCCGCGATCGCGGAGAAGCTGTGCCCGCGCTTCGGCCTGACCCAGGCCGAGACCGAGACGGTGGCCTGGCTCGTCGAGCACCACCTTCTGATGTCGATGACCGCCCAGAGCCGCGACCTCTCGGACCCGAAGACCATCGAGAAGTTCTCCGCCGTGGTGCAGACGCTGGAGCGCCTGCGCCTGCTGACCATCCTGACGGTCGCCGACATCACCGCCGTCGGCCCCGGCGTCTGGACCGCGTGGAAGGGCACGCTGATCCGCACCCTCTACGACGAGACCGAGGTGGTGCTGTCGGGCGGCCACTCGGAGATCGCCCGCACCGACCGGGTCCGCCTGATCCAGATGTCCCTGCGCGAGCAGCTGCCCGACTGGTCGTCGGAGACCTTCGACGCCTACGCCGCGCGCCACAACCAGGCCTACTGGCTGAAGGTCGACGGCGTGCGCCAGTTCAAGAACGCCGGCTTCATCCGCCAGGCGATCGAGGCCGGCCGCACCAGCGCCACCGACGTCGAGACCGATCCGGTCCGCGGCGTCACCGAGCTGACGGTCTACTCGCCCGACCACCCGCGGCTGCTCGCCATCGTCACGGGGGCGTGCGCGGCCGCCGGCGGCAACATCGTCGACGCCCAGGCCTTCACCACCAGCGACGGCTTCGCCCTCGATTCGATCTTCATCTCCCGCGCCTTCGAGCGGGACGAGGACGAGATGCGCCGCGCCCGGCGCATCTCCGCCTCGATCGAGCGCTCGCTCAAGGGCGAGATCAAGATCGCCGAGCTCGTGGCCGACAAGCACCCGCCCTCCACCGGCCGGGCCAAGACCTTCCTGGTCCCGCCGGACGTGGCGATCGACAACGCGCTCTCCAGCCGCGAGACCGTGGTCGAGGTCACCGGCCTCGACCGGCCGGGCCTGCTCTACGAGCTGACCACCGCCCTGAACCGCCTGAACCTCAACATCACCTCGGCGCACGTGGCGACCTTCGGCGAGCGGGCGGTGGACGTGTTCTACGTCACCGACCTGACGGGCACCCGCGTCACCCAGCCGGACCGCCAGGCGGCGATCCGCAACGCGGTGATGGAGGTCTTCGCCGGCGACGTCGCCGTGATGAAGGCCGAGGGCCTGGAGGCGCTCGTGGCCGCCCCGCCCCCGCGGGAGGCATGACGGGCCGGCCGGGTTCGGAGGCGGCATGCCGCGCCGCACCGCCCGCGCGATCCGAGGGGTCGCTTCGCGACGCGGA
>CAZZZJ010000528.1:0-2905 GCA_964658355.1 Beijerinckiaceae bacterium | reverse complement strand
GAGATCCGCGCGCGGGCGCCGGACGCGCTGGTGCTGTCGCCCGGCCCCTGCACGCCGAACGAGGCCGGGATCTGCCTCGATGCGGTGAAGCAGCTGTCGGGCGAGATCCCGATCTTCGGGGTCTGCCTCGGCCTCCAGGCGATCGGGCAGGCCTTCGGCGGCGACGTGGTGCGCGCGCCCGCGCCGATGCACGGCAAGGTCTCGACCATCCGCCACGGCGCCAGCGGCATCTTCCGCGGGCTCAACGACAGCTTCGATGCGACGCGCTACCACTCCCTCGTCGTCGACCGGGCCGCCTGCCCGGTGACGCTGAACGTGACGGCCGAGGCCGACGGCCTGATCATGGGCCTGGAGCACGTGCACCTTCCGGTGCACGGGGTGCAGTTCCATCCCGAAAGCATCCTCTCGCACCACGGCACACGCATCCTGCAGAACTTCCTCGACATCGCGACGGCCTGGAACCGGATGCGTGACAAGCAGCGCACCGGCGTGCATTGACGCGGAAACTCCGCGAACGCGTCACCCGTCGAGCCGATGGATTCCTTCAAGCCCCATCTCGCCAAGGTCGCCGCCGGGCTCGCCCTCGACCGGGCCGAGGCCCGCGCGGCCTTCGACGATCTGCTCTCGGGCGAGGTCACGCCGGTTCAGGCCGGCGCCTTCCTCATCGGCCTCAAGGTCCGCGGCGAGACGCCGGACGAGATCGTCGGCGCCGTGGAGGCGATGCGCGCCCGCATGGTCCGGGTCGAGGCGCCGGCCGGCAGCGTCGACGTGGTCGGGACCGGCGGCGACCATTCGGGCAGCTACAACGTCTCGACGCTGGCCGCGATCGTCACCGCCGCCTGCGGCGTGCCGGTGGCCAAGCACGGCAACCGTGCCGCGACCTCGCGCTCGGGCGCGGCCGACGTGCTCGCCGCCCTCGGCGTCAAGCTCGGGCTCGATCCGGCGGCCCTGAGCCGGTGCCTGCGCGAGGCCGGCCTGTGCTTCATGTTCGCCCAGACCCATCACGGCGCGATGCGGCACGTGGCGGCGGTGCGCTCGGAACTGCCGGTGCGCACGATCTTCAACCTGCTCGGGCCGCTCTCGAACCCGGCCGGGGTCGAGAACCAGCTGCTCGGCGTCTCGCAAGCCGCCTGGGCCGAGCCGCTCACGCGGGTGCTCGCCGAACTCGGCAGCCGCCGGGTCTGGACCGTCCACGGTTCCGACGGGCTCGACGAGATCACGGTCACCGGCCCGACGCAGGTGGTGGCGCTGGAGGACGGCCGGATCTCCACCTTCGCCGTCGATCCGCGCGACGTCGGACTGCCCCTGCACGATCTCGACGCGCTGCGCGGCGGCGATCCCGAGCACAACGCGCGGGCACTCGGCGACGTCCTTTCGGGTGCACGCAACGCCTACCGCGACATCGCGGTTCTGAACGCGGGCGCCGCGCTCGTGGTCGCAGGCCGCGCGCAGACCCTCGCGGACGGCGTCGTGCGGGCGCAGGATGCGATCGATTCGGGGGCGGCCCGCGCAACCCTGGCCCGCCTCGTCGCGGTCTCGAACGGATAGGGTATACCGATGGCCACCGACGCCCTCGCCGAACCGACCCGGGAAGCCGAGCCTTCCAGGACCGACTCCCCGGCGGCCGACCGTTCGAGCGTGCTTGCGCGCATCGAGGCCTACAAGCGCCGCGAGATCGCCGAGGCGAAGCTGCGGGTGCCCTTCGCCAAGCTGGAGACGCGTGCCGCCAAGGCGTCGCCGCCGCGGGGCTTCGCGGACGCGATCCGCGCGCACATCGCGGAGGGACGCCCCGCACTGATCGCGGAGGTGAAGAAGGCCTCGCCGTCCAAGGGCCTGATCCGGGCGGATTTCGACCCGGCGACGCTGGCCGCCGCCTACGAGAAGGGTGGCGCCACCTGCCTCTCGGTCCTCACCGACGAACCCTCGTTCCAGGGGCGGCCCGAGTATTTGACCCAGGCGCGCGACGCCTGTGCGCTGCCGGTGCTGCGCAAGGATTTCCTGTTCGAGCCGTATCAGGTCTACGAGGCGCGGGCCTGGGGCGCCGACTGCATCCTGGCGATCATGGCCTGCCTCGACGACGACGAGGCCGTTGCCCTGGTGGAGACGGCCAGGGAACTCGGCATGGACGTGCTGGTCGAGGTGCACGACGCCGCCGAGCTCGCCCGCGCGATCCCGCTCGGTACCGCGCTGATCGGGGTCAACAACCGCAACCTCAAGACCTTCGAGGTCTCGTTCGACACCGCGATCCAGCTCGGCGCAGACATCCCGTCCGACCGCATCGCCGTGGCGGAGAGCGGCATCAGCGGCCACGCCGACGTGGCGCGCCTCGGACGCCACGGCCTGAACGTCGTCCTCGTCGGAGAGAGCCTGATGCGTCAGGACGACGTGGCGGCCGCGACGCACGACCTGCTGTTCGGGCGCAAGCCCGCCAAGAAGGCGAAGGCCTGAACGTGGACGAACCCCGCCTCACCCATCTCGATTCCACCGGCGCGGCGAACATGGTCGATGTCGGCGACAAGCCGGCGACCACCCGCACCGCCCGGGCCGAGGGACAGGTGGTGATGCTGCCCGCGACCCTGGCGCTGATCCGCGAGGGCGACGCCAAGAAGGGCGACGTGGTCGGCACCGCGCGGCTCGCCGGCATCATGGCGGCCAAGCGCACCCATGAGCTGATCCCGCTCTGCCACCCGCTGCTTTTGACGAAGGTGCGGGTCGATTGCGAACTCGACGACGCCCTGCCCGGCCTGCGCCTCACGGCGGAGGTGCGTGTGCAGGGCCCGACCGGCGTCGAGATGGAGGCGCTGACGGCGGTCTCGGTGGCCTGCCTCACGGTCTACGACATGGTGAAGGCCGCCGACCGCGGCATGCGGATCGAGGGCATCCGCCTGCTCGCCAAGGACGGCGG
>CAZZZJ010000527.1:0-2907 GCA_964658355.1 Beijerinckiaceae bacterium | reverse complement strand
GGTTCGCGCTGGCCTGCCAGTTGGACAAGGGCCTCGACGCCGCGGCGGACTACATGCACTTGCGCCGCGCCGAGGACGCGGCGGCGGCGCGCCACCTCGGGGTCGAGGTCCGCCATCTGCCGTTCCGCGAGGCGCCCCACCGCGGCTACGGGTCGGCTCCCGAGCTCTTCGCCGAAATCCGGACCGACGATGGGATCGTCGAGGACTTGGCCCCGGCCTTCGCGACGCTAATCGCAGAAACGGCGCCGGATCTGATCCTCGCGCCGCAGTCGATCGGCGGCCATGTCGATCACCTCCAGGTCGTCGCGGCGTTCCGCAGGATCGCACCGGATCGCCCAGTCATGTGGTGGAGGGATTTTCCCTACACCGTGCGCCTGGATGTCCCGAAGACGCCGCTCGCGGACACCTTCGCCGGGCTGCCGGTCCGCGAAATCGTCCTCGATCGGATGGCGCAGGAGGCGAAGGCCGCGGCCTGCGCGGCTTACGCGACGCAGCTCGGTTTCCAGTTCGGCGGACGGCCCGGCCTGACGGAGCGCCTGGGTGCCGAGGGCGGGCGCGAACGCTTCGCGATCGAGGGCAGCCTGCCCGGCGGGTTTCCGGGGTTCGATGCGGTCGCCTGATCCGGCGGCGCCCAAAAGCCTCGCCGACCCGGATGCGCTGGCGGCGCGTCGGGCAATTCGCGATGATCCGCATGTCGCCCCGCTTCGCGCGATGGCAGCGCGGATCGCCGCGGATTTCGGCGCTTCCGTACCCGCCCCGGACCCACTCGACGGCGGCGTCGGGGCGCGACTGCTCCTTCTGTTGGAGACGCCGGGACCGGCGATCGTCCGCACCGGCTTCGTCTCGCGGGACAATCCCACCGGCACCGCCGCGAACCTGTTCCGCTTTCTGGCGGAAGCGCGGATCGCCCGTGGCGACACCTTGATCTGGAATGCCGTGCCTTGGGTCATCCATGCCGAAGGCGCGTTGAACCGCGCGCCGCGCCGCTCCGAGATCCGTGCCGCCGCGCCCTGCCTCGGCCCGCTACTCGCGCTCCTGCCCGGTCTGGTCGTCGTCGTGCTCGCCGGGCGCGTGGCCGGCGCGTTGCGGGAGACCATCGACGCGTTGCGGCCCGATCTCTCGGTGCTCGCGATCCCGCATCCGAGCCCGACCAACGTCTGTACCTCGCCGGACGTCGCCGTGCGCATTCGCGACGGGCTCGCCCGGGCCGGCGTCATTCTGCGGACACGTGCCGCGACGAGAACCGGCCTCCTCGTGCCCGAATGAGATCGTGCCGGCACGGTCGCTGGCCTTGGAGCGCCGATGGTCCTACATGCGGGGCAACGGGCAACGGCCCGAAACATCCGGCATCGAACCCGCGGCCCGCTCGCCGGCCGGGCGGGATATCCGGCGGAGGCGGACGCCGATCGGAATGAATCTCCACGACCAGCATCGCGGAACGCGCGATCATGCCGAGCGAAATCTCGCCGAAGCGGGCCCACCCGACGCGACGACCCAGGCCGGCGGAAAGCCGCACAAGCGCGGCCGCAGCCGCTATGCCTGGCTCGGCACCGCGGCGAGCATCATCCTGTTCGCCGTATCGCTCGGCGTGCTGTGGAAGCTGGTGCAGACCGTCACCTGGGCCGACCTGCGCAAGGCCTTCGTCGAGGCGAGTTCCGACCAGCTCGGCCTCGCCTTCCTGTTCGTGTTCGTGAGCTACCTCTTCCTCACCGGCTACGACGCGCTGGCCCTGCGGCAGCTTCGAATCAAGGTTCCCTACCGGATCACCGCGCTCGCTTCGTTCACGAGCTACGCGGTGAGCTTCACCCTCGGCTTCCCGCTGCTGACCGCCGGCACGATCCGCTACTGGATCTACTCGCGCCAGGGATTGACGGCAGCGAAGATCGCGGCACTTACGGTGATCGCCGGATTCACCTTCTGGCTCGGCATGGGTGTCGTGCTGGGCTTGAGCCTGATCATCGAGGCGAGCCAGCTCGCCGGGCTCGCCTTCACCTCGATTCGGATCAACCAGGGCGTCGGGCTCTTCGCGCTGGCGCTCGTCCTCGGCTATCTCGGCTGGGTCTCGGCCAAGCGCCGTCACGTCACCATCCGGCAATGGCGCCTCGAACTGCCGGGGGCCTCGGTCTCGCTCGGTCAGATGGTGGTCGGAATCGGCGACGTCTGTGCGGCGGCGGCCGTGCTCTACGTGCTGATGCCGGCGGGCCTGTCGATCGGCTTCACCACCTTCCTCGCGATCTACGTGCTCGCCGCGATGCTCGGCATCGCCTCGAACGCGCCGGGCGGCCTCGGCGTGTTCGAGGCGACGATCCTGCTCGCGCTGTCGAGCCTGCCGCGGGACCAGGTGCTCGGCTCGCTGCTGTTGTTCCGGATCTGCTACTACGTCGTCCCCTTCGTCACCGCGCTCGCGATGCTCGGCGCCTACGAGATCGTGAAGCGGGCGGGTCGCGCGCGCGGAGAGCCGTGATTTCCGGCGGCCCCGGCGATGCCTGAGAATACGCTGAGCCGGGCGGCCTGGACCGGCGCGGCGACGGCCGTCTCGCTCGTCGGCCTGTTCGCGTATTATCGCGGCATCCTCGACGGGCCGTTCATCGCGGCCGGCCTCGGGGCAGTCTGCGCCGGCGGCTTCCTCGCCACCCGCGGGCGCGACGCGATCGCCGCCGCGCCGAACCTGCGCCAGACCGATCGTCACGCGGTCGCCGAGGCCCTGCTCGCCAACATCCCCGACCCGGTAATCCTGGTCGATCGCCGCGCGGTGGTGATCGAGGCGAACCCGGCGGCACGGGCGCTGCTCCCGACGCTGCGCCTGCGCCACCCGCTCTCCTTCGCCCTCCGTGCACCCGACGTCCTCGACGCCGTGGAGGCGGTGCTGCGCACGGGCGCGCCCTCGAAGACCACCTATGCCGTCCG
>CAZZZJ010000526.1:0-2926 GCA_964658355.1 Beijerinckiaceae bacterium | reverse complement strand
CTCGGCGTCGACGGGAACGCGCTGCTCGGCGCCTCGCCGGTGCGCCGCCCGGCGCCGTGAGACGGTCCCTCGGGGGGCCGGACGGGCACGATCCTTGCCGGCCGCCGAACGGTCACGCCGGCATCGTGACACGCGACACACACGAGACGACGGAGGCCAGGATGGCCGGTACGGTGAAGACCCACAACCTGCGCATCGACGGTCCGCGCCTGTGGGCGACGATCCTGGAGACGGCGCGGTTCGGCGCGACGCCGGCGGGCGGCCTGAACCGCCTCACCCTGTCGCCCGAGGACGGCCAGGTCCGCGACTGGTTCCGGGATGCCTGCACGGCCGCCGGGCTGGAGGTGGGAGTCGACGCGCTCGGCACCCAGTACGCCCTGCGGCGCGGGCGCGACGCGACGCGCCTGCCGGTGGCCTTCGGCTCGCATCTCGACACCCAGCCGACCGGCGGCCGCTTCGACGGCATCCTGGGGGTGCTCGCCGGGCTGGAGGCGATGCGCGCCCTGAACGATTCCGGCGTCGAGACCGAGGCGCCGCTGCTGCTCGTCAACTGGACCAACGAGGAGGGCTCGCGCTTCGCCCCCGCGATGATGGCGTCCGCCGCCTATGCCGGCGACTTCACCACCGAGGAGATCCTGGACAAGACCGATGCGGCCGGCATCAGCGTCGGCAAGGCGCTCGATGCCATCGGCTACCGGGGCGAGGAGGCGGTGGGCGCGCGGAAGATCGGCGCCTTCGTCGAGCTGCACATCGAGCAGGGCCCGATCCTGGAGGCCGAGGGCAAGACCATCGGCGTGGTCGAGGGCGGGCAGGGGATCGCCTGGTTCGACGGCACGATCACCGGCTTCGAGGCGCATGCCGGCACGACGCCGATGCCGCGCCGCCGCGACGCGCTGCTGGGGCTGGCGGAGGTGGCGCTCGCGGTCGAGCGGATCGCGTTGGCGCATGCGCCCACCGCCGTCGCGACCATCGGCGAGGCGACCGTCGGCGCGCCGTCCCGCAACGTCGTGCCGGGGGTGGTACGCTTCACCCTCGACATGCGCGACCCGCGATCGACGGTCCTCGACGCGCTCGAGTCGGAGCTGCGCACGAACCTCTCCGAAATCGCGGACCGGCGAAAGCTGTCCATCGACCTCACGCGGATCTGGCGCAAGGAGCCGGTGCCGTTCGATGCGGGCGTGATCGCGGCCGTGGATGCCGCCGCCGAAGGCCTGGGCTTGAGCCGCCGCCGCATGGTCTCGGGTGCCGGGCACGACGCCTGCAACCTTGCCGGCCAGGTCCCGACGGCGATGATCTTCGTGCCGTGCAAGGACGGCGTCAGCCACAACGAATCGGAATCGGCGACGCCATCCGACTGCGCGGCCGGCGCCGACGTGCTGCTGCAGACGGTGCTGACGCTCGCCAACGCGCCCGCGGCCTGATCGCGGAGCCTGCCCGACCCCGCGGCCGAGGCGCGGGTTTCCGGCGAGGCGGACGGATCAAAGGCCGCCGGATCAGACCAGCCCGAGATCGGCCGGCGCCGCGTCGGCGAAGACGCGGCGCAGCGCGTCGGAATCGAGTCCGTAGAGGCGCCGCAGCAGCCCGGCGAGCAGGGTCCGGTAGTCGGTGAGCACGGGGTAGTCGCGGTTCTGGAACAGGTGCGCCTCGTCGGCCCGCACCTGCGGCCCGGCGATGCGGCCGCCCCGGACGCCACCGCCCAGCACCCAGTAGACGCTGCCGTGCCCGTGATCGGTGCCGCGGTTGCCGTTCTCGCGGAAGGTGCGGCCGAACTCCGAGAGCACGACCACCACCGTGTCGTTCCAGGCCGGGCCGACCTCCTCGACGTAGCCGGACAGACCGCGGCCGAGTTCGCCGATCCGGTCGGCGAGGTAGCCGGCGGCGGCCCCCTGGTTCACGTGCGTGTCCCAGCCGCCGACGTCGACGAAGCCGAGGTTGAACTGCTCGCGCATCAGCCGGCCGATGCGGCGGGCGGACAGCTCGAAGCCCTTGGGCGAGACGGCGCCGCGATCGGCCTCGGCCTGATGCTCGGAGACCGCGTGGTAGACCTCGTCGCGCACGCGAAACCCCTCGGCCACCGCTGCGGCGAGGGGCGTGTCGCGGTACATCGCCGTGATCAGCCTGGCCTGGCGCGCGTCGATGCCCGGCTTGACGACCCCGTTGATCGCGATGTTGGGCACCGTCTCGGGGCCGCGGAAGATCAGCGGGATCTGCTCGGTGAAGGCGATCGGGCGTACCCGCGTCAGCTCGGCGGCGAGCCGCGCCATGAAGCCGGAATTGTAGTCGCGCGAGGCGCCGACCGTCTGCCCGAGCTCGATCGTATCCTGGGTCTCGAAATGGCTGCGGGTGAGGTCGTCGGTGCCGGCGAACGGCACGAAGGCGGCCTGCCCCTTGGCGTAGAGCGGCAGGATCGTGTCGCGCAGCGCCGGGTGGAGGCTCCAGTCGGCGTCGAGGGCCAGCGCCGCAGCCGGGTTGGCCGCATCCGGCCGGGCCACCGCGAGGTTCGGTCGGGCGCGGTAGTAGAAGTCGCTGCCGGTCGGGATCACGACGTTGGCCGCGTCGTAGGCGCCGCGCAGGAACACGACGAGCAGGCGCGCATCCGCCTTCGGCGCGGCCCAGACCCGTCCGGCGACGGTGGACAGCCCGAGGGCCAGCGACGCCCGGAGCAGGCCGCGACGGTCGAGATCGTACGCGTTCATGGGCGGCCTCAGCGCATGAATTCGGGCGCGGACAGGAACAGGGTGTTCCAGTCCTGCGGGGAGACGGCGTGGGCCAGGGCATCCCGCGTCGGCGCGCTCAGGGCCGCCGACAGCGTCGAGAAGTAGAGGCCGTTCTGGAGGAGCGGGAAGGCGGGCTCGTCGGCCATGTCGGGGGCCGGCTTGAACAGGCCGGCGGAGCCCGACCCGATCTGCCGGGCGATCTCGAAGCG
>CAZZZJ010000525.1:0-2931 GCA_964658355.1 Beijerinckiaceae bacterium | reverse complement strand
CGCGCACCCATCGCCTGGAGCAGGATGAGGTTCGAGCGGGCGACGCGGCTGTGCAGCACGTCGCCGCAGATCGCGATGCGCAGGCCCTCGATCCGGCCCTTGTTGCGGCGGATGGTCAGCGCGTCGAGCAGCGCCTGCGTCGGGTGCTCGTGGGCGCCGTCCCCGGCATTGACCACCGAGCAATCGACCTTGCGCGCGAGCAGGTGCACCGCGCCGGCCGAATGGTGACGCACCACGATGATGTCGGGGCGCATCGCGTTCAGCGTCGCCGCGGTGTCGATCAGGGTCTCGCCCTTCTTCACCGAAGAGGACGCCACCGACATGTTCATCACGTCGGCGCCGAGGCGCTTGCCGGCGAGTTCGAACGAGGATTGCGTCCGCGTCGAGGGCTCGAAGAACAGGTTGATCTGGGTCCGCCCGCGCAGCGTCGAGAGCTTCTTCTCGACCTGACGGGAAATCGCCACGGCGGCATCGGCCCGGTCGAGCAGCCCCTCGATGTCGGGGCGCGACAATCCCTCGATGCCGAGCAGGTGGCGGTGGGGGAAGCTCGGATGCGCGGGCTGGGTCATCGATCCGCCTGATAGGTCGCGGCCGGTGCGACGGCAAGCGCGCGGCTGCGATCCGGGGCTGGCAACTTTCCACCGCAACGATACGTAACCGCGGGAAGCCGCCCGGCGAAAGAGGTGGCCGTGGCAGGCATTTGAGCGAGACACCCTTGGCATCTTCCCCAGCGCTTTCCGCAGGCACTGCGCCGCCCCGGCGCGAACGGATCTATCGGCACCCGCTGGTCATCCGCGTGGCGCATTGGCTCAACGCGGCGAGCCTCCTGATCCTGCTGATGAGCGGGCTGCAGATCTTCAACGCCCACCCGGCGCTGTACTGGGGCGCGAAGTCGACCTTCGACACGCCGGCGCTGGCGATCACCAGCGACACCGACCCCAAGGGCGACGCGCGTGGCATCGTCACGATCGGCGGCCACACCTTCGACACCACCGGCGTGCTCGGCCTCTCGAAGGACCAGGGCGTGATGGCCGATCGCGCCTTCCCTTCCTGGAGCACGATCCCGTCGGGGCAGGATCTCGCGACGGCGCGGCGCTGGCATTTCCTGTTCGCCTGGGCGCTGGTGATCAACGGCGCGATCTACCTGCTCTACGGGCTCGCCTCCGGGCAGCTCCGCCGGCGGGTGATCCCGGACGGCGACCAGATGCGGGATTTCGGCGGCTCGGTGCGCGAGCACCTCACCCTCCACTTTCCCAAGGGGGAGGAGGCCAAGCGCTACAACGTGCTGCAGAAGCTGACCTATCTCGTGGTAATCGCCGGCCTGCTGCCGGTGATGGTGTTGGCCGGGCTGGCGATGTCGCCGGGCATGGATGCGGCCTGGCCCTGGCTCGTCACGGTGTTCGGCGGCCGGCAATCGGCCCGCACCATCCACTTCATCGTGGCGAACCTCCTGGTGCTGTTCGTGATCGTCCACGTGGTGCTGGTGCTGGTGTCGGGGTTCTGGAACAACATGCGCGGCATGGTCACCGGCTGGTTCGCGATCGAGAAGGACGGAGCGACCCAGCCATGAGCCATCTCGACCGCCGCCGCTTCCTCACCACGGCCGCCGCGATCGGCGGGACCACGATGCTCGCCGGGTGCGACCGCTTCGCCGCCTCGTCCTACGGTCCGCGAACCCTGAAGGTCGGCGAGGACGCCAACCTTTTCGTGCAGCGCCTGCTGCTCTCGAACGCCGCGCTCGCGAAGGAATTTCCGGATTCGGAGATTTCGGCGGTGTTCAAGCCGAACGGGACGATCGATCCGCCGGACAAGGCCTACAAGGCGCTGGCGGCCGCCAAATTCTCCGCCTTCAAGCTCGATGTCGGCGGTCTGGTCGAGAATCCGCAGGCCTTCACCCTCGCGGATTTGCGCGCGCTGCCGTCGCGGACGCAGACGACGCGGCACGATTGCGTCGAGGGCTGGAGCTGCATCGGCAAATGGTCCGGCGTGCCGCTGGCCGAGGTGCTGAACCGGGCGAAGCTGAAGCCGCAGGCGCGCTACGTCGTGTTCCACTGCGCCGACACGTTGGAATATGCCGGCGGCGGCCTCGAAGGCGGCAACGACGGCGCCTTCCTGAAGCCGAAGGACCCGAGTGCCGTGCGCCACGTCCAGGTGGCGGCGGCGGGCAACGATGCCGACGCGTGGGGCGGCGGCGCTCCCGAGAAGTCGGAGGAGAAGCGCAAGCCGATCCGCTACTACGAGAGCATCGACCTGACGGACGCCTTCCACCCGCAGACGATCCTCGCCTACGATCTCAACGGCAAGCCGCTGCCGGTCTCGAACGGCGCCCCCTTGCGCCTGCGGATCGAGCGTCAGCTCGGCTACAAGCAGGCCAAGTACGTGATGCGGATCGAGGTGGTCGAATCGCTGTCCAGGATCGGCGACGGCCAGGGCGGCTACTGGGAAGACCGCGGTTACGAATGGTACGCGGGGATCTGAGGCTTCCAGTCCTCATCCCTTCGGAATACCGCGCTCGACCGCGTGCTCGGTTGAGCGCGTTGCTGCTTTCCCGCGGGGAAAGGACGGGATGAGGGGCGAGAGATTTCCGCAGAGGTCACGCGCCTTACCGCGCCTCTCCCGTACGAGCTGCCAGGTTCACAGGTCTCGAAAACCCGGTTCTCAGACCCTCCCCCTCATCCCGGGCTCGTCCTCGGCGCCCCGGGATGATGGGGAGTAGCGGGCTTCGGAGGGATCCGCACGGATCCGGAGCGATGTGTGGACACCGTAGCCCGCACGAGAGAGGGGGCCGCGTCACCGCTTCGAACGACTCGCCCGGTGCCGGTTCGTCGTGATGCGCGGCGCCGGTCGTTCGCTGATTGGGACGGTGGAACGGACGCGGATTTTCAAACGCATTCCTTTCCCATCCCGCCCGTCCGATCCCCCTCGCCGCCC
>CAZZZJ010000524.1:0-2936 GCA_964658355.1 Beijerinckiaceae bacterium | reverse complement strand
GCGCCCTTGTGCCCTCGCGCCCTTGGCCCAAGCGGTCGCGGTCGACGTCCCTCCGAGAGCCTCGGGACGAGGGCGCGGAGAACAGCGCCTCGGCCGACCCGCCGGGGTCCGATGCGGGCAGGACGATCGAGGGGAACGAGCACCGCATCCGCGTCGGCACCCAAGGCCTGCCGATGCACGCCCCGGTGCATTCGGCGGGCCGGCAGGACCGCGACGGCGCGGTGCGGGTCGTGACGAGCCTGTTCGGGCTCGATCCGTCGCGCGCTCAATTCGCTGCCCGGACGAAGGCATAGCGACCGACGGAGGCCGCACCGCCGCGATGATGCACGGGCGCCGGTATGCGGCCGTCAGGCTTCGCGACGAGCGGGCGACGGAGGTCGGATGCGTGAGTCGCGGCCGCGCGCAAGGCGCCGCGCAGGCGCAGGACCTCGCTGCGGAGCGTCGCGTTCTCGCGCTCGACGCGTCCGAGCCGCTCGACGCCCTCCGGCGGCAGGCCGCCGAGCCGTCGGCGCCAGCGGTAGAAGGTCCCGATCGAGACGTGCGCGGCGGAGCAGATCTCCGCGATGGCCGCCCCATCGGCGGCCTCCTTCAGAAGGAACGCCACTTCCTGGTCCGTGTGCCGGGATCGACGCATGCGCAGCTTCCCTGTTCGGAGCGTGCCGGTCGCCGCGATGCGGCAGGGGGCTTCCCGGCGCGCTCGACGCCTCGGAACGCCCGGTGCTGCAAAAGCCGGGCCGACCGCCAAACGGCAATTTTGACGTTTGGGCGCGCGCTCGCCCACAGGACGGGCGCCGCGCCGGCCATTTGCGCATGACGGCGCCGCGAATGCGGTCACTTTGGTCTTCCGCCCCCCGCCCCGCAATCCGACAATCCGGCGACGCGGCGGGGGCAGGAATCCGATGGCAAACTTCACGAGACGGGCCCTGATCGGAACCGCCGCGGCGCTCGCCGCTCCGGCCCTCATCCGCCCGGCCCGGGCCGCGGACACGGTCAAGCTCGGCTGCCTGTTCTCGTCGTCGGGCACCATGGCCAACATCGAGGGCCGGCTGAACCACGTCGTCCGCATGGCCGCGGACAGGCTGAACGCCAAGGGCGGCGTCAACGGGCGCCAGATCGAGGTCGTCACCTCGGATCCGGCCTCGGACTGGCCGCTCTACGCGCAGATCGGCCGGCAGATGCTGCAGCAGGAGAAGGTCGCCGCCCTGTTCGGCTGCTGGACCTCGGTGTCGCGCAAGTCCGTGCTGCCGGTGGTGGAGCAGAACGACGGCCTGCTGTTCTACCCGCTCCATTTCGAGGGCGAAGAGAACTCCAAGAACGTCGTCTACGTGAACTCGCCGCCGGCGAGCTCCGTGCTGCCGGCCGTGGACTACCTGATGGGGTCCGAGGGCGTCGCCGCCAAGCGCTTCTTCATGATCGGCTCGGACTACGTCTGGCCGCGGACCATCAACAAGATCCTGAAGGGATACTGGACGTCCAAGGGCATCGCGGAGAGCGCGTGGCGCGAGGAATACGTGCCGCTCGGCTTCTCGAACTTCCAGACGCTCGTGAACCAGATCCGGACCTTCGCGGCGCAACCCGGCGGCCAGCCGATCGTCGTGCTCACCGTGGTCGGCTCCTCGATCCCGGATTTCCTGCGCGAGTTCGCCAACCAGGGGATCCTGGCCACCGACGTGCCGATCCTCGGCCTCGACATGGTCGAGGCGGATCTGGAGGGACTGGATACGACCAAGCTGGTCGGCCACCTCAATTGCTGGGCCTATCTCCAGGCCGCCAAGGGCCCGCGCAACGCGACGTTCCTCGCCGAATGGGCAGCCTACGTGAAGGCCAAGGCCGTGCCCTTCAGCGCCGACACGGTGATCGACCCGATGGTCTCCGCCTATGACAGCGTCCAGCTCTGGGCGCTGGCGGCAGAGAAGGCCGGGAGCTTCGCGGTGCCCGACGTGCGCAAGGCCTTCGCCGGCCTCAGCTACGAAGGGCCGTCCGGCTACACGATGACCATGACGGGCGAGAACAACTACGTCTCGCGCGGGGTCTTCATCGGCTCGGTCAACGAGAAGCGGGGCTTCGACGTGTTGTGGCAGTCGCCGGACGCCCCGAAGCCCGTGCCGTTCAGCCCGTATGGCTGAGTTGCCGCAACCGGCGTGGTTTTTCGGTCGCGTCGCGCGCGTTGCCCTGGCCCTGCTCCCGATGGTCTCGGTATCGGTGGCGCAGGCGGCTGCGAACCCGATCGACAGGCCGGCTCTCGCCAGGGCCTTCTGCGGCGACGGAGCCGCCCTGGGCCGGGCTGCGGAAGACGTCATCCGCTCCGCCCCCACGACGCGTGCCGACGACCTCGCCTTCGCCGGCACCATCCTGCGGGCGCTGCTCGACCGGCGACTCGCCTGCGTCGGCGACACGGCCGTCCTGCTCGATCGCGCCGGAGCCGACGACGGCCGTGCTGCGGCCACCGGCGCGACGCTGTCCGCCGCCGGGGCGCGCTCGCCGGTCCTCGGGCTGCGCCAGCGCGGGCTCGTGGAGACCGGCGCCGGGATCGTCGCGCTGCTCACCGGTGGCGACGCCGCTGCGCGCTCGGCCGGCCTCGCGACCCTCGAGCGGCGGATCGCTTCGGTGCCGGAGGCCGACGCCGTCCTGGAGCGCGCCCGCGCCGCAGAGACGGATGCGGGCCTGCGCGCCGCGATCGTTCAGGCGATGCAGGCGGCAGCGCTGAACGCCCCCGATCCCGCGCGCCGCAGGGCGGCCATCGGCGCCGTCGCCGACGCGCCGTCGAGCGCCGCACGCTCCCGGCTCGCGGGCTTGCGGACCGATCCGGCCTATGCCGCCGACCCGGCGTTCAAGGAGGCGCTCGATGCGGGGATCGCGCGGGTCGAGCGCGCGGTCGCCGTCGGCGACGGTCTCGCGCTCGCCTACAACGCCCTGAGCTTCGCCAGCATCCTGTT
>CAZZZJ010000523.1:2333-2937 GCA_964658355.1 Beijerinckiaceae bacterium | reverse complement strand
CTGCCCGTTGCCGTTCGGTGCGGGTGAATCGGCCATGGCGGGTCATCCTTCTCGATAGATCGAACATCGGCCGCGGGCCGATGGATACGGGTGACCGCCATGCCTGTCTGGTCATGCCTGCGCGGTCGTGGGCAGAGGCGACGCCGCTAACATGCCCGCCACCGACGGACAAGCGAAGCGCGGGATGGCCCGAAGACCGCCGCGCAGGCCGCGCGAACCCCCTGGGCGATCGGGTGAACCGGATCGTCCTGCACGGCCTCGACGGCTTCGGGGACCGATGGCGGAAACGCCGGTTCCAGAGACCGCACGTCATCCCCGACGAACGGACCTGATGTCTGAAGGACGGACTTGGACGGTGCGCGATCGCGCGACGCGACGTCCTCGACATCGGCGTACGCATCGATGACCGGCGCCACGCCGCGGCGGCAGGCTTCGGCCCCTCGCCCGCTTCCGTCGTCGGCTGGTCCCAGGGCCGGGTGAGGGCGCCGTCCTCGATCTCGGCGCCCTTTTCTCACGCGGGCCGCGACGACGCGGCCGGCCCGTTCGTCCGCGATCCCGCCTGGAACCGGTCGGCGCATTGCCCCATATGCCCATTGCCCCCTAT
>CAZZZJ010000523.1:0-2323 GCA_964658355.1 Beijerinckiaceae bacterium | reverse complement strand
AGGGGGGTGCGCGGCGTGTTTCCCGAGCCCGACCCAGCACGTGTCCCGGTTGCTCCGTCTCGCTCCCGCCCAGGCCTTCGGTTAGAGGTGAGGGGCGGCCGAGGCCTTCGGTGCACCGGGCGCGTCCGATCTCGGAGGCCGAGCGTGCTCGGAGGATGCGTGCGGCGTGACATGACCATCGTGCGACCCCTCTCGGATTTCCCGTGAAGCCGCGCCCACGGGCCAGGGCTGCGGCCGGGGCCCGGGCTCTACGGCGGCCACTATCGGATCGGTGATGCAGGACAGCTTCGACGTGACGACGATCATCTTCCTGGCGCTCGCCGTCTTCGTGATCTGGCGGCTGCGCTCGGTCCTCGGGCAGAAGACCGGCACCGAGCGCGCGCCGTTCAAGCCGGTGGACCGGAGCCGCACCGAGCCCCAGCCCGGCCGCACGGAGGGCGACAACGTCGTGCGCCTGCCCGGTGCCGACCGGGCGGCACCTGAGCGCGCGCCCGAGCCGCGCGACTGGCGCGGCATCGCGGAACCCGGCTCGGCGGTGGTCCGCGGCCTCGAGGCGATCGTCCAGGCGGAGCCCGGCTTCGATCCGCGCGGCTTCATCGAGGGAGCCAAGAGCGCCTACGAGGCGATCATGATCGCCTTCGCCAAGGGCGACCGGAAGACCCTGAAGACCCTTTTGTCCCGCGAGGTCGGCGATGCGTTCGAGCGCGCCATCGCGGATCGCGAGAAGAACCGCCAGACGGTGGAGACCACCTTCGTCTCGATCGACAAGGCCGAGATCGTCGCCGTCGACGTGAAGAACCGCGTCGCGCAGGTCACGGTGCGGTTCCTCTCGAACCTCATCACCGCCACCCGCAACGCGGACGGCGTCGTGGTGGACGGCAGCGCCGAGGCCGTGGTGGAGGTGCCCGACGTCTGGACCTTCGCCCGCACGCTGGGCACCCGCGACCCGAACTGGCAGCTGGTGGCCACCGAGGCCGGCGCCTGAGGCCGTCCGCGCCCGGATCGGTCCCACCATGTCACGCCGACGCCGCTCCCGCCCGACCGCAGCGTTCCTCGCTGCGGTCGCTCTCGTTTCCGGGGCCGTCGCGCCGGTCTCCGCCGCGCCCCTGCGCGTCGGCGACGCCGTGCTGGAACCGGTGGACCTCGCCGCCCTCCCCGGCTGGCAGGCGGACGAGACGAAGGCCGCGTTCGACGCCTTTCGCCGGACCTGCGCCGCGCCCGGCCCCAACCCGGCGCAGGCCGCGGGCGTCGCCGGCTCTGCGACCGATCTCGCCGCCGCCTGCGCGGCGGCGGCGGCGGTCGTGCCCGCTCGCGCCAAGACCTTCTTCCAGGAGCTTTTCTCCGCCTACCGCGTCGTGTGCCCGGCCGACGGGGCCGAGCCCGAACGGAAGACCGGGTTCCTCACCGGCTACTTCGAGCCGCAGCTCGAGGGATCGCTGACGCCGAGTCCGGCCTTCAAGGCGGCCGTGCTCGCGCGGCCCGACGACCTCGTGACCCTCGGCCCCGGCGAGACCCGCCCCGGCCTCGACCCGGTCTTCCGTGCCGGACGCAGCGGCGATGCCGGGTTCGAGCCCTATCCCGACCGCGCCGCGATCGAGGATGGGGCGATCGCAGGGCGCACCCGGCCGCTGCTGTGGCTGCGCGACGCCGTCGACCTGTTCGTGCTGCAGGTGCAGGGCTCGGGCCGCGTCCGCCTGTCGGACGGCTCGGCGATCCGCGTGCTCTACGACGGCAAGAACGGCCGGCCCTACACCTCGATCGGCAAGCTGCTGGTGGCGGAGGGGCACCTGGCCCTGAACGACCTCAGCCTCGCCCGATGGACCGCGTGGCTGCGCGCGCATCCGGACCAGGCCCGCCGGCTGATGCGGATGAACGCCTCCTACATCTTCTTCCGCACCGAGCCGGTGACCGACGCGGGCCTGGGGCCGCCGGGGGCGGCCGGGGCGCCCCTCAGCCCCGGCCGCAGCATGGCGGTCGATAGCGGCCTGTGGCGCTACGGCCTGCCCTTCTGGCTGGAGGGGAAGCTGCCCGGGCAGCCGGGCAGCGGGCACCTCGTGATCGCCGCCGACACCGGTTCGGCGATCCTCGGCCCCTCCCGCGGCGACCTCTACGTCGGCACCGGCGCGGCGGCGGGCGTGGCGGCCGGCGACCTGCACACCAAGCCCGGCTTCGTCGTGCTGCTGCCGAAGGCCGCCGCGCCATGAGCGGTTTCGGGGATGGTTCGAAACGAGGCGATGCGCCGTGTCTCTCCCCCCTCCGCGGGGGAGGGTGGCCCACGGAGCAGGTCGGGAGAGGGGCGCGCGTTGTCCGGACGCGTCGCCCC
>CAZZZJ010000522.1:0-2941 GCA_964658355.1 Beijerinckiaceae bacterium | reverse complement strand
GTGGCAACAACGGCAACCAAGGCGGTGTTCGCACGGCGTCACAAGGTGAACCGCGCGACGGTGAACAAGTGGGAGGCGCGCGGCCGCCTCGTGATGACGTTCGACGGCCTGATCAACGTCGAGGCGTCCGACGACCTGCTGACCAAGCGGCCGGTGGCCTATCGCGGCGGGACGGCGAAGGGTCCGGTTGCGGCCAAGGCGGAAGATCAGTTCTGCTCGAATCTGAGCGAAACCCTGCAGCCCGATGCCGCCGACGTGGTGATCGCGGCGCTCAGCACCATCGTCCGAGAGATCGGCGCCCGTACCGCTTGGCGAGCGGTCGAATTCGGCGCCTCTCTCCAGACCGCCTACGCCCTCGACACTGCCGTCTGCGTCGAGGCCGGTGCCATCGGCGAGGGCTTCCTTGCCAGCATCGGCGCCCCGCTCGCAGCCACTTGGAGCCTCGTCGAGGTCGCCGACGTGCATCACGGCGGGATCGTCTCAGCGGATTGGCCGGCGCTGGCAGAGGCCGCGGGCGAACCGCTCGACCTGCCGACGCTGGAAGACCGGTTTCATGCCCTCCGCAACTTCGACCCGCCGAAGGATACCTCCCATGGCTGACGCTGACTTAATCTGTCAGATCCGCACCGCGGGCGGCACCTATCGCGACTGGCTCCAGGTTGCGATCTCACAATCCTTCGCCGCTGCGTGGCAGCACAATTTCTCCCTGATTTAAGCCGAGCGAGCTGTGCGGGAATCTGGGTGACGACGATGGATTGAAGGCGGCGGATCGAGGCGGGTGTCGAGCCAGCCAGAACCTCTCATCGAGAGCGATACGCCATGGAAAGCCCTACCAACATCGTGCGGCTTCGTCAGCCCGCGGACATCGACGATCCCCTGACCGAAGTGCTGCGGGCTGGAGCCCGGCGCCTTCTCGCGCAGGCGGTCGAGCTTGAGGCCGAGACCTTCCTGAGCGCAATGCAGGACCTGCGATTGCCGGACGGGCGTGCCCGTCTCGTTCGGCACGGACACGGGCCGGAGCGGGAGATCCAGACCGGGATCGGGCCGGTGCCGGTGGCGCGGGTCCGCGCCCGGGATCGCGGCGCGGCGGGGGCCGAGGATCGGGTCCGGTTCTCCTCGACGATCCTGCCGAAGTGGGCGCGACGGAGCCGCAGCCTGGATGCGCTGCTGCCGGTGGTGTACCTGCGCGGTGTGTCGACTGGTGACTTCCAGGAGGCGCTGTCGGCCCTGCTCGGTAAGGACGCCCCGAACCTTTCGCCCCGCGGTCGTCACCCGGCTGACTGCGACCTGGGCGGACGAGTACACGCGTTGGCAGGGTCGCGACCTCTCAGCACGCCGCTACGTCTACGTCTGGGCCGACGGAATCTACCTGCAGGCCCGGATGGAGGATCAGGCCGAGTGCATGCTTGTGCTGATCGGCGCCACACCAGAGGGCAGAAAAGAACTCGTCGGCTTCCAGGTGGGGGTTGCGCGAGAGCGTACAGAGCTGGCGCGAGTTGCTCGTCGATGTGAAGCGGCGTGGTCTTTCCATCGCGCTGGGCGACGGGGCACTTGGCTTCTGGCGTGCGCTCGACGAGGTCTTCCCCGGCACGCGCCACCAGCGCTGCTGGGTCCATAAGACCGCCAACGTGCTGAACAAGGTGCCGAAATCCGTGCAGGGCACGATGAAGGCGGACCTACGCGAGATCCACGCCGCGCCCACCCGCGCGGCGGCCGAGATCGCGATCGCCGTCTTCGTTGAAAAGTACGGCGCCAAGTATGCGCGCGCCGCCGACTGCCTGACCAAGGATCGGGAGGCGCGGCTCGCGTTCTTCGACATGCCGGCCGAGCACTGGAACCACCTTCGGACGACCAATCCGATCGAGAGCGTGTTCGCACGGTGCGGCACAGGACCGTGCGGACCAAGGGCGCGCTATCGCCGATCACCGCCAGGCTGATGGTGTTCAAGCTCGTGATGGCGGCGTCGAAATCCTGGCGGCGGCTGAAGGGCGAAAACCAGTTGCCCAAGGTCGTGGCCGGTGTCACCTTCCGCGACGGGACCGAGGTCATCGCGCGCCCAGATCACCGCGCCGCCTGACCACCGCCGTCACCCAGATTCCCGCATAGCTCCGAGCCGCAGGTCTACCTGGCCGACGTCATCACCCGCATCGTCGAGGGCCATCCGCAGCGACACCTCGTTGATCTGCTGCCATGGGCTTACCAGCCAACGCCAGCCCTCAAAGCCGTGGCCTGAGGACAGCGCTTACGATCAACTGGCCGCAGCTGTCGCGCGAGATCCGGCCTCCGGCGCGACGGGCGCGGCCAGCGTTTCACGCGGTTGCCGACGCTCGCGGACCTAACGGGCGAGCTGCGGACCACGCGGGTGGTGTCGGCTGCCGCCCATCAGGATCACGACACCGCGAACGACACCGACGCTAACCTCGCGGCCTTCTGCCAGCGCTGCCACATGATCCCCGACCGGCCCGAGCATCGCCGGCGGCGTTGGCGGACGCTGTTCCGGCGAAAGGCGAGGGGCGACCTGTTCCGAGGCACCTCGCCGCACCGGTCAGCCGAGCTGGAGCCTGCTTGGGACGGTGTCTCGAAGCGGGTACCTCCCGGCGATCGGGCATGGTGTTAACTCCGGGGGTAACGCGCGTGGCGCAGCCAAAGAAAGCTCAGCTGGCACGATGGAGCGCCTTCATTCCAGGCACTTACGAGACGGCGGGCGGATGGGGCCTCATCCCGAACGGCGGGAGTCGGAGTCTGGATAAGAACATCGGGAGCGTCGGTGTGTCCTGAACGCTACATCCACGTGCGGCGAAACGGGTATTTTGATCGTCAACCAGACACGACGATCGGTACCCCAGATATGAACAAGATCCTTACGTCCCTCGCGGCCTTCACGGCCCTGACCGCCGCCGCTTCGGCCGCCGACCTGCCGCGCCGGGCTCCGCCGCCGGTG
>CAZZZJ010000521.1:0-2945 GCA_964658355.1 Beijerinckiaceae bacterium | reverse complement strand
TCGAGATCGAGTAGTTCATGTTGGCGATGCCGCCCTCGTAGATGAGGTCGACGATGAGCTTCACCTCGTGCAGGCACTCGAAATAGGCCATCTCGGGGGCGTAGCCCGCCTCGACCAGGGTCTCGAAGCCGGCCTTGATCAGCTCGACGAGGCCGCCGCAGAGCACGGCCTGCTCGCCGAACAGGTCGGTCTCGCACTCCTCCTTGAAGGTGGTCTCGATGATGCCCGCGCGGCCGCCGCCATTGGCCGAGGCGTAGGACAGGCCGAGGTCGTGGGCGTTGCCCGACGCGTCCTGGGCGATCGCGATCAGCGTCGGCACGCCGCCGCCGCGCAGGTATTCGGAGCGCACGGTGTGGCCGGGACCCTTCGGGGCGACCATCAGCACGTCGAGGTCGGGCCGCGGCTCGATCAGGTTGAAGTGCACGTTGAGGCCGTGGGCGAACAGGAGGGCGGCGCCCTGCTTCATGTTGGCTTCGAGCGACTCCTTGTAGATGTCGCCCTGAAGTTCGTCGGGGGTGAGCATCATCACCACGTCGGCCCACTTCGCCGCGTCGGCGACGTTCATCACCTTGAAGCCCTGCCCTTCCGCCTTCTTGGCGGTGGCCGATCCCTCGCGGAGCGCGATGGCGATGTCCTTCACGCCGGAATCGCGCAGGTTGAGCGCGTGGGCATGGCCCTGGCTGCCGTAGCCGACGATGACGACCTTCTTGCCCTTGATCAGGTTCAGGTCTGCGTCGCGATCGTAATAAACCCGCATGGTGTTGGTCCTCTCTGGTGAAGGGGTGTCGTTAGCGCTCGGGCTGGCCGTAGAGGGCCAGGAACTGCTCCACCGCGCGGGCGGCGTCGCGTCTGATCTCGGCGGCGTCGATCTCCATCGCATCGCCGAGCAGAAGTCTGATCTGAACGTCGCGGCCGACCAGGCCGAAGAACGTCCGGAAGGCGGTCTCGCCGTCCTGGAAGGCCAGGAGCCCCGCCGCGCGGCCGGCCTCCAGCAGCGGCTTCAGGCGATCGCCGATGGCGAAGCGGCCGTTGGCCAGGACGATGCTGCCGAGGCTACCCCTGCGCGCGCCGGCATCGCCGATGGCGATGCGGTTGAGCGCGATCGAGGCAGGACTGGAGATCACTTCGAGCCAGGTCGTCGCGAAATCCCGCAGGCTTTCGCTAAGAGTGGCCACGTCGAGCGCGCGGGCCTCGTAGCGGCCGGCGCGGACCTTCGAGGCCTGCCATTGGACCGTCGCGGTCAGCAGGCCGTCGCGGTCGCGGAACCACTTGTAGAGCGTTTCCTTCGAGCAGCTCGCACGGCGCGCGACGGCGTCCATGGTGAGCTGGTCGCCGGCCTCCACCATCAGCCCGAGCACCGCGTCGAGAACGGCCTGCTGGCGGGCGGAGGGGATCGGCTCGCTGGCGGGAAGTGAGTCCATGTGGTCGTGAGGCCGTACCGTACCGTACGGTTCGCCTCTTAGGCCGATTCGCACCCGACGGCAAGCGGATCCGTCGGGCGCGTGGTCAGGCGGGAAGCGTCAGCCCCTCGCAGGCGAACACGACCCGCACCGCCGGCCGCTCGGCCACGGCGCGGGCATGCGCCGTCCAGGCGGGAAAGCGCTCCGCCATGTCGAAGCGGCAGGCCGGGCCGCGCCCCCAGGTCCAGAACAGGAGCAGGTAGGGATCGACCACCCCGTAGCGCCCCTCCACCGCCCAGCCTCCGTTCGAGAGCCGCACCTCGGTCATGGTGCAGAGGTCGCCGAAGGTATCGAGCGCCTTGGCCCGGATCTCCGGGAACGCCGCCTCGTCCGCCGAATAGCGTTCCGGCCGGCGGATGTGGGCGTAGGTCGGGTGGTGGTTGGTCGAGAGCCAGCACAGCCACTCGTCGGCGATCGCCTGGCCCTCGAGGTCCTCGGGCCAGAGCTTCGCGTCCGGGTGCGCGCGGGCGACGTGGCGCAGGATCGCGGTGTTCTCGGTGAGCACCCACGCGCCCGCGACCAGGGCCGGCACGCGGCCGCGCTCGTTGATCGCGAGATAGTCCGGCGCGCGCTGGTCGCCGGCGGCGAGGTCGAGGCGCACGGTGTCGTAGTCGGCGCCGGCCTCCTCCAGAACGATGTGGGCGGCGAGGGAGCAGGCACCGGGGGCGTAGTAGAGGGTGGTCATGGGCGCGCACCTTCGTCGGTGTAGAGGCTGAGGAGTGTCGCAAGCTTGCCGGGAACCTCGGCGAGCACGACGTCGGGGACGAAACCGAGGGATCGCAGAATGCGCGCGTCCCGATCGATCGAGCGGACCTGATCGACCGGCACCGCGCCGTCCGCGGCGAGGCCTGCCGGCAACATCACGTTCGTCGGCCAGGGATCGCGGTTCCGGGTGATCGGGCAGATGATGACCCGGCGCGGCAGCAGGTGCATCCCGTCATTCGAGACCACCAGGGCCGGACGACGGCCGTTCTGCTCGGTCCCGTGGACGGGTTCGAGATCGACGAGATGCAATTCGCCGGCGCGCGACCGCCGTTCAACGGGGGTCGTCATCGTCGATGATCTCGGACCCGCGGTCCGGTCCCCGATCGACGGCGGGAGGCTCGAAGGCGGGTCCGAGGCGAAGCGCTTCCGCGACCGTCTCGGCCATCGTGAAGACCGGGATGCCGTTCACGTATCGACGGACCTGGGCCTGAGGTTCGGCTTCGGTGGTCGTGGCGGACCAGTCCTTCGCCCTCACCGCCACGGTCTCACCCTCGCTCAGGCCCGGTGAACGAACCTCCTCCGCCGACAGTCGGACGGCGAAGGCGTCGCCGGATCGCTCGAGTTTTCCTTCCATCGCGCCGCTCCCTTCGCGAGCCGGCACCGTCATCGCGCCGGCCGCGCGAAATCACATCGGGTCGGCGCCGCGGCCCATCGCGGCGATGCCGGTCCGCGAGATCTCGACGAGGCCGAGCACGGTCATCAGGCGGATGAAGCGGTCGA
>CAZZZJ010000520.1:0-2961 GCA_964658355.1 Beijerinckiaceae bacterium | reverse complement strand
GACGGCGTGTTCATCGGTCCCGAGGCGACGCTGCTGGGCGATGCCTTCTTCAACCAATGGCGGTTGGGTGCCCACCTCACCGGCTTCACCATCGGTCCGATGAAGTTCTCGGTCGGCGCAGGCTATGCCTACGATCGCGTCCAGAAGGGGGGCTACTACACAAGCGTCGAAGGTCGCGCCGCCTTCTGATCGCATCGGCACCCACGCCGCCGT
Organism: Beijerinckiaceae bacterium; assembly: GCA_964658355.1. Taxonomy (GTDB): domain Bacteria; phylum Pseudomonadota; class Alphaproteobacteria; order Rhizobiales; family Beijerinckiaceae; genus Methylobacterium. The sequence continues at coordinate 2,748 of CAZZZJ010000520.1, read as the reverse complement.
CGAACGTCACGCCCCATCAGCACGCGCTCGTCGCTCGCGACGAGCCGCATTCTTGGATCTGAGGAATCGAGCCCGTGGCATCCGTCGTCGTGCGTGCAGTCTGGCTCGTCAGTGCAGCGCTGGTGCTGCTTCTGCTCGCGCAGCCGGTGGGGACCGCGATCCAGTTGGAGATGAGCCTCGGCGCGATCGGGGTGATGGCGCTCCTCTGGCTGTTCGCACGCGGACAGATCGGCCGTTCGGTGTTCCTGGCGGTCGGCAGCCTCGTGGTTCTGCGCTACCTCTATTGGCGCTTGTCGAGCACCCTCCCACCGACGAGCGACCCGGCCGGTTTCGCCGCGGGCCTGATCCTGGTGGTTGCGGAAGTCTATTGCTTCTACATCCTCATGATCAGCTTGATCGTGAACGCCGACCCGCTCACGCGCGCGCTCGTTCCGGCGGGTGACGATGCGGCGTTGCCCACCGTCGACATCTTCGTGCCGAGCTACAACGAGGACCGGCACATCCTCGCGACGACGCTCGCGGCGGCACGGTCCCTCGACTATCCCGCCGACAAGCTCACCGTCTGGCTCCTCGACGATGGCGGCACCGATCAGAAATGCGCCGATGCGGATTCGGCCAAGGCGCAGGAGGCCCGCACGCGCAGGGCGGACCTGCAGGCGCTCTGCGATGAACTGGGGGCGTCATACCTGACCCGACGGCGAAACCTGCACGCGAAAGCGGGCAACCTCAACAACGGTCTCCAGCATTCCGAAGGCACCGTCGTGGTGGTGCTCGATGCCGACCACGTGCCGTTCCGCTCCTTCCTGCGCGACACCGTCGGCCACTTCGCCGCCGACCCGAAGCTGTTCCTGGTGCAGACGCCGCACGCCTTCCTCAACCCCGACCCCGTGGAGCGGAACCTCGACACCTTCGATCGCATGCCCTCGGAGAACGAGATGTTCTACGCGATCGGCCAGCGCGGGCTGGACAAGTGGAACGGCTCGTTCTTCTGCGGATCGGCGGCCCTCTTGCGCCGCACCGCCCTCGAAGAGGCCGGCGGCTTCTCGGGCGTGACCATCACCGAGGATTGCGAGACCGCCTTCGAACTGCATTCGCGCGGCTGGAACAGCGTCTATGTCGACAAGACCTTGATCGCCGGGCTGCAGCCCGCGACGCTGTCGGACTTCATCGGCCAGCGCTCGCGCTGGTGCCAGGGCATGCTCCAGATCATGCTGCTGAAGAATCCGCTGTTCAAGCGCGGCCTGAAGCCGATCCAGCGGCTCTGCTACCTGTCGAGCATGACGTTCTGGTTCTTTCCCATCCCGCGTCTGATCTTCATGATCGCGCCGCTGCTGTACATCTTCCTCGACATGAAAATCGTCGTGGCCAACGTCGACGAGGCCATCGCCTACACGGCGACTTACATCCTCGTGAACTTGATGATGCAGAACTATCTCTACGGCCGCGTGCGCTGGCCGTTCGTTTCGGAGCTGTACGAATACGTTCAGGGCCTGTTCCTGATCCGGGCGACGGCGGCGGTCATCCTGTCCCCGCGCAAGCCGCAGTTCAAGGTGACGGCCAAGAACGTGACACTGGACCACGATCAGCTCTCGCCCCTGGCGCTGCCGTTCTTCCTGGTGTTCGCGATCCTGCTCACGGGCTGCTGCATCGCGAGCTACCGGTACCTGTTCGAGCCGGGCGTCACGAACCTGATGCTCGTGGTCGGCCTGTGGAACGCGTTCAACCTCATCACCGCGGGCGCGGCTCTGGGCGTGGCGGCCGAGCGCCGCCAGACCGAGGCCAGCCCATCGCTTGCGGTCGACCGGCGCGCCGTGCTCACCCTCAACGGGATGGCGGTCGACGTGGCCGTGGAGCGCATCTCCGGCGCTGGCTGCCAGGTTCGCATGGATGCGGTCGTGCCGATGCGTCGCAGCACCGACGGCAGCATGGGCCAGCTGTCGATCGCGCCGCGCGACGGGGCGCCGCGGGAAGCCGCCCGCGCCGCCATTCCGGTGCGGCTCGCCGGCGTGGCGGCGGCCGGAGAGGAATCCGTGTGCCGGCTCGACTTCGGAGATCTCCCGCCGGAGGCTTACTTCGTCCTCGCCGACCTCATGTACGGCGACGCGGATGCGATGGCCCGGTTCCAGCAGCGGCGCCGCGGTCACAAGAACCTGCTGACCGGGATCTTGCAGTTCTTGTGGTGGGGGCTCGTCGGGCCGGCGCGGGCTGCGACGTACCTCGTCAAAAGCGATGCCGCACCGGTTCCGGCCGCCGTGCCGCAGGCCGAGATGCCGCTGCCGCGCACGGTGACGATGCATCGCCGCCTCGTCGACGGCGGACGCGCCGCATCGGGCGCCGCGGAGGAACCGTCGGAGACCATCGTCCGGAGCGCGAGACCGGCGCCCTCCGTCGAGGATGCGACGCCGGGCTGGCTCCGCATGATGCTCGACGCCGAGAACGCCGCCCTCGCCCGCGACCGCCGACGCCCGTCGGACTCGCCCCACCCCAGCGCCGGCTGAGACATGGCCCAGATCGATCCCCCCTTCGCGCGTTCGCGCGCCGCGCGCCCGCTCCGCTGCCTCGGCACCGCGGTGCTGCTGGCGGGCGGCCTGCTCTCCCCGGGCGCGGAGGCGCAGAGCTTCCTGGGGCGCGGGGCTCCGCATGCCCTTGCGATCCCCGGCGAGGACGGGCCGGGCCGCGCCCCGCGCCGCGCGGAGGTGCCGCTCCAGGACGCTGCGGAGGCCGGGTCGCAAGTCCCCCTGTCGCAAG
>CAZZZJ010000519.1:0-2986 GCA_964658355.1 Beijerinckiaceae bacterium | reverse complement strand
AAGCACGAAATTCGGCGAAGCGATTGCAGAAACTTGGCGAAGCAATTGCAAAGGCCTAAGGCGCTGGGCGTGATCGGGCCGGCGGCGCGAACCGTCCGCCGGCGGGCATCCACGCCGCTGCACGAAACCGGGAGCAGTCCTTGGCCACCATCATCCCCGTCGCCTCCTTCGACTATGTCGTGTTCGGCGCTACCGGCGACCTCACCACCCGCAAGCTGCTGCCGGCCCTGTACTATCGCTACAAGGACGGCCAGATCCCGGCCACCAGCCGCATCATCGGCGCCTCGCGCTCGGAGATCACGGTCGAGGCGTTCCGCGCCCGCACGCAGGACGCGCTGAAGCGGTTCGTCCCGGCCGGCGACCTCGATGCGGCGACGCTGTCCGCCTTCCTCGACCATCTCGACTACGTGCCGGTGGACGGCGCCGGCGACGACGGCTGGACCGACCTGGTGGCCAAGCTCGACGAGCGGCCTGACCAGGTCCGCCCGTTCTACCTCGCGACCTCGCCCGACCTCTACGGCTCGATCTGCCGGAACCTCGCCAAGTTCGGCCTCGTCGGCGAGAAGTCCCGGGTCGTGCTCGAGAAGCCGATCGGCAAGGACCTGACCTCGGCCCGCGCGATCAACGACGCGGTGGGCGAGGTGTTTCCCGAGGAGCAGATCTTCCGGATCGACCACTATCTCGGCAAGGAGACAGTGCAGAACCTGCTGGCGCTCCGCTTCGCCAACACGATCTTCGACCGGCTCTGGACCGCCGATGTCATCGACCACGTGCAGATCACGGTCGCCGAGACCGTCGGCGTCGAGGGCCGGGCCGGCTATTACGACACGTCGGGCGCGCTGCGCGACATGCTGCAGAACCACATCCTGCAGCTCCTGTGCCTCACCGCGATGGAGAGCCCGCTCAACCTCGACGCCAACTCGGTGCGCGACGAGAAGCTGAAGGTGCTGCGCGCCCTCAAGCCGATCACGGCCGGCGACGTGCAGCAGGTGACGGTGCGCGGCCAGTACGTCTCGGGGGCCGTCGACGGCAAGCCGGTGGACGGCTACCTCGACGAGCTCGGGCACGACAGCCGCACCGAGACGTTCGTGGCCTGCAAGGTCGAGGTGCAGTCCTGGCGCTGGGCCGGGGTGCCGTTCTACCTGCGCACCGGCAAGCGGCTGCCGCAGAAGCTCTCCGAGATCGTGGTGCAGTTCCGCGCCGCGCCGTTCTCGATCTTCCCGGAGGAATCCTTCGGGCGCGAGCCCAACCGCCTGGTCATCCGCCTGCAGCCGCAGGAGGGCATGAAGCTCGAGGTGATGACCAAGGATCCCGGCCCGGGCGGCATGCGGCTTCGCCCGACCAACCTCGACATCTCCTTCGAGGAGACCTTCAAGCAGCGCTACCCCGACGCCTACGAGCGGCTGCTGATGGACGTGGTGCGCGGCAACGCCACCCTGTTCATGCGCCGCGACGAGGTCGAGGTCGCCTGGGCCTGGGCCGACAGCCTGCTCAAGGCCTGGGCCGACCGCCGCGAGCCGCCGCGCGGCTACCCGGCGGGAAGCTGGGGCCCCACCGCCGCCATCGCCCTGATCGAGCGCGACGGCCGCACCTGGCACGAAGAGTTGCGATGATCCGGATCGCCCCGCTCGCCGTCGGCCTCGTCCTTCTCGCGATGCCGGCCTCGGCCGAAGGGCCGGCGACGGGCCCGGATGACGGGCCGAGTCGCGGCGGCGGCGGGGCCCGGCCCGACACCCGGGCGCTCACCTGCGCGCAGGCCTCGGCCCTCGTCGCCCGCGACGGCGCCGTGGTGATGACCACCGGCCCGTTCACCTATCAGCGGATCGTGCGCGACGGCGGCTTCTGCACCATCGAGACGACGACGCGGCCCGACTACGAGGCCACCCGCGACGAGCGGCAATGCTTCGTCGGCTACCGCTGCGTCGAGCGCCTGGAGGAGGGCCGCGACGGCCCCTGACGCGCTTCCGCTCGTCCCGGCCGTGCCCTATCCTGGCAGTGGCCGAAGGGGTGGAACGCCGTGCGACGTCTCCTGAAGTTCCTGCACACGATGGGCGCCATCGGCCTGATGGGGGCGATGGCCTGCCTCCTCGTCCTGTTCGCCTTCGTGCCGCCGCCGGCCGAACGGGCCGGATACGCCCTGATGCGCGGCGCCATGGCGGCGGTCGCCACCTGGATCTTCCTGCCCTCCCTGGCGCTGACGCTGCTCGCCGGCCTGCTAGCCCTGGCGCAGCGCGCCTTCCACCGGGCGGTCTGGGCCTGGGCGAAGCTCGCCACCGGCGTGCTGATGTTCGAGGGCGGCCTCGTCTACGTGCAGGGCCCGATGCAACAGGAAGGCGAACGCGCCGCCGAGGCGCTGGCGGGCCGCATCGACCCCGCGACGCTCGCCCTGACCTCGGGCGCGGAACGCAACACCCTCTGGCTGCTGCTCGTGATCTCGACCGCCAACGTCGTGCTGGGCGTCTGGCGCCCGCGGCTGATGCGGCGGCTGGACGCGGCGCGTTCGAGGCAGGGCGCGTAGAGGTCCGTCCCGGCGCGGCTCGAAGCGCGGACAGACGGGTCTCCGATCGATCGCTTCGGCCTCGCGTTTGTCCCTCCACCGCTTCGAGAGGGCAGGGGATCGCGGATGGGATCCGTGCCGTCGGCGCTGCCCGCGCCCTGACGCGCGGGGAGACGGGCGGACGCGACACCGCCTGGATCGATATCGGCCGGAGAGGCCTGGCTTCGCTCCCCTCACGCCTCGTCGGCGGCCGCGATCCAGACCGGCTCGCGCGGGATCGCCCGCTTCGGCGCCGGCAGGGCGCGGGTTCCGGCGAGGTCGGCGAGTTCCGGGCCCTGCGCGGTGTCGTCGATCGTGAGGAACAGGCCGCGGGCGCGGGCCGCGCGGCCGAGGTCGGCGCGGCTGGTCAGCACGCTCTGGGCCGGGCTCGTCAACAGGGCGATCACCACCGGCGACAGCCACAGGGCGAGCCACGGGTCGCCGACGAGG
>CAZZZJ010000518.1:0-2992 GCA_964658355.1 Beijerinckiaceae bacterium | reverse complement strand
CGCCTCGACGCGATCGGCGATGCCGCCGGCATCCTCGGTTGGGATTGCCAGACCCTGATGCCGGATGGTGCGGCCGATGGCCGTGCCGACCAGCTCGCGGTCCTGCGTGGCATCGCCCACGACATCCTCACCGCGCCCGAGACCGCGGACGCGCTTTCGGCCGCCGGGGACATCGCCCTCGACCCCTGGCAGAGCGCGAACCTCGCCGAGATGCGCCGCCTCCACGCCCATGCCGCGGCGGTGCCGGGTGACCTCGTGGAGGCGAGTTCGCGCGCGATCTCGAAGGCTGAGATTGTCTGGCGCGAAGCGCGCGCGCAGAGCGATTTCGGGATGCTGCTGCCGCACCTTTCCGAGGTGCTGCGGCTCCAGCGCGAGATCGGCACGATCAAGGGCGCGGCCCTCGGGCTCGGCGCCTACGACGCGCTCCTTGACGAGTACGATCCGGGCATGCGTCGCGCGGCCATCGACCCGTTGTTCGCAGAGCTCCGCGCCTGGCTTCCAGGGCTCGTGGCGGAGGCGCGCGCGCGGCAGGTACGGGAACCCGCGCCGCTGCCGCTCGACGGCCCGTTCCCGGTGGAGGCGCAGCGGCGGATCGGTCTGGCACTGATGCAGGCGCTCGGCTTTGATTTCGCGCGCGGGCGCCTCGACATCAGCCTTCACCCGTTCTGCGGCGGCGCCACCGACGACGTGCGGATCACCACCCGCTACGACGCGGCCGATTTCGGGCGTGCGCTGATGGGCGTGCTGCACGAGACCGGCCACGCCCTCTACGAGCAGGGCCGCCCGGCCCCATGGCGAAACCAGCCGGTCGGCAAGGCCCGCGGTATGAGCCTGCACGAGAGCCAGTCGCTGATCGTCGAGATGCAGGCCTGCCGCAGCCGGGAGTTCTTCGAGTTCCTCGCGCCGCTGGTTCGTGCGGAGTTCGGCCGCGACGGTGCCGCCTGGACTCCCGAGAACCTGCACCGTCTGCACACGCGGGTCGAGCCGGGCTTCATCCGCGTCGACGCCGACGAGGCGACCTATCCGGCCCACATCCTGCTCCGCTACGACCTCGAATCGGCACTGATCGCCGGCGATCTCGCGCTCGCCGACCTGCCGGGCGCCTTCGACGACGGCATGCGAAGCCTCCTCGGGCTCACTGTCCCGAACGACCGCCTCGGCTGCCTGCAGGACATTCACTGGCCGAGCGGCGCCTGGGGCTACTTCCCGACCTACACGCTCGGCGCCATGGCCGCCGCCCAGCTCTTCGCCAGCGCGAAGCAGGCCGAGCCCGGGATCCTGCCGGGCCTGGCCGCGGGCGATTTTTCACCGCTGCGCGGCTGGCTTCGAACCCATGTCCACGGACAAGGCAGCCTGCTCGCGACCGACACGCTTCTGGAGCGAGCGACCGGCCGTCCGCTCGGAACGGATGCTTTCCTTGCTCATCTCGACACGCGCTACGGGTCGCCTACAGAGGGATGATGTCCACCGCCGGTCCGAGGCGGGCCTGCGCGAGGTCGGCGACATGGCGGTGGTGCGTGAACAGGATCGGCTGCACCGTTCCACCGATGGCGGCCAGCGCTTCGAGGCCGTGGCCGGTGCGCGCGTCGTCGAAGGTCGAGAACAGGTCGTCGCCGATGAACGGTGCCGGTTCGGCCTTCCCCGCATAATCCTCCAGGTAGGCCAGACGCAGCGCGAGATAGAGCTGGTCGCGCGTTCCCTCGCTCAATCCCTGGACATGGACAGCCTCGCCGGTCGTGCGGCGCGCTACGATCAGCGCCTTGTCCTCCTCGTCGTATTCCTGCGCCAAGCCGGAGAAGGCGCCCCCGGTCAGCGCCGTCATGATCGCGCCGGCGCGGGCGAGCAGAGGATCCTGCTGCCCCGTCCGCTGACGAGCGATTGCGGTACCGAGCATCAGGCTCGCGAGCTTCAGCACGGCCCATTGCCGGGCGCTGCCCAGAAGCTCGGCCTCGGCCGCCTTCTTCTGAGCGAGCGCCAGCTCGGCCCCTGTCCCGCCCTCGAGGACAGCCCGGTCCCTCTCGCTTCGGTCGCGCTCCGCGAACGCGGCCTTGCCGCGCTGGTCGAGGTCATCGTCCTCCATCGCCAAGCTGCTCAACTTCGCCTCGATCGCGTCCGGATCGATAGCGACGAGGTCGGCGCGCAACGTCTCCTCTGCGATGCCGTCTGCGGCACGCACCAACTCGGCACGGCGCGCGAGCGCTTCCGCCCGCACCGCGCGTCGGGCGACGAGGCGCGCGTGCAGCGCCTCGACGTCCTCCTGCGCTTCGGCGGCGAGGGCCGGCGCCTTTTCGGCGAGCAGCCTCGCGAGGATGCCCAGAGCGTCGTCGCGCGCGCGGATCGCCGCCCCGGCCTCCCGTTCAGCCTCGTCGCGCCGCTTGGCCAGTTCACGGCGGCGGGTCTCGCTAGCCTGCGCCTCCTGCAGCCGCTTCTGCAGGCTGCGGATGGCGGTGCTCGGCTGGGTATGCGCGAGATCGGGGGCGAGCTCGGCGATCAGCGGCGTGACCGTCGCCTGATAGGCCTCCATGTCGCGGCGGATGCCGGCGACGCGCCCGCACCGGTTCTCGCGCTCGGCGAGCGCATTCGGCACCGCCTGCCAGGCGGCGAGCGCACTCGCCGCCATCTCGGTCCCGGCCTCGCCGTCCAGCCCGATCGCCCGGACCGCCTCCGCCCAGGCGCTGCGCCACGCGGCCTGCTTGGCCTTCGCCTGCGCCAGCGAAGCCGTGAGCCGCGCGATGCCGAGCGCCGCGGCGCCGATCCGCGCATTGGCCTCGCGGGTCGCATCCCATCGGGACGCGATCGCCGCGACGCGCTCTTCCAGGCGCCCGAGAACCAGCCCCACGTCGAGGCCGGCGAGGTCCGCCACTCCGGCACGGGCGGCCAGATCGAGGAGCGGCGCCCGTGCCGCCTCGATCCGCTCGGTGCGGAGCGCGCGGTCGATGCGCCGTTCGTCGAGAACGCCCTTGCCCTCGATCAGGGTCTCCGCCTCTCCGAG
>CAZZZJ010000517.1:0-2998 GCA_964658355.1 Beijerinckiaceae bacterium | reverse complement strand
GACACCCAGGCGACGGCGTCCTGGCTCTCGCGCTTGATGAAGGTGTAGCCGGTGCGGTGCCAGGGCAGGATCTGGCTGGTCTTGTTGTCGAGCACGAGGTCGCCGCGATCGGTGATGAGCGTCAGCACGGCGTGGCCCTCGCCCTTCTCGTCGATGACCACGGTCATGCGCATGGCGCGGCGCGGCAGGCCGGCCTGCGCGAGCAGGCTGCGCTTCAGGAGCTGGAAGTCCTCGCAATCGCCCGAGCCGTCCTCGGCGAGGTCCCAGCGGTCCGGCACGCCGTGATGCTCCATGTCGGTCACCGGCGTCACCGCGGCGTTCACGCGGCGGTTGATCGTGACGATCGTGTTCCAGATCGCCGGGGTCATCGCGATGCGGGCGGGCTCGGACGGGTTGACCGCGCACTCGGCCGGGTAGCCCTGGCAGAACGCCACCCAGGCGAGGATCGGCTTGGCGGCGCCGCCCGACACGGCCGCGACGGTCGGGGCGGGGAGCGATGCCAGGGTCTGCGCGGCGACCGGAGCGCCGGCGAGCGCCAGGCCCGCGGTCACCGCGAGGCCGGCGAGGGCCTTGCGCAGGCGGGGCGCCGACACCGCCCGAACCGTCGAAATCGCGAACCGCATCGCCGTGGCCCAACCCGTTAAGCTCTCGTTAACGAAAGCTCTCACGCCCGGGCCCCGGCGGCAATCGCCCCCTTAACGAAAGGTTAATGCTGTGCGTAACACGGAGACGCGAACGTGGCTCCGGAACCGTGCAAGCGGGCCACGGTCGCCCTCCCGCGGCGCGGCACCGCAAACGCGTCGCGGCCCGGTGGCCGTCGCCGGCCTCCGTGCTGCGATCGGCGCCGAGGGGCTGGAGCGGTTCGGGGGCGCCGCGCCCTCAGAACCGGTCGTTCAGGCCGGCGCGGGCCAGGCCGAAGCCGGCATCGCTGCGGCCGGCACCGTAAGAGGCGGCGTTGGTGGCATCGTCGTACGTCGCGCCCGAAAAGCGTTTCCCGAGATTGCGGTAGAGCGCCTCGATCGTGGCCGAAAGCTTGTCGGTGAAGGCGGACTCGACGCCGCCGCCGACGGCGTAGCCGGTCCGCGTCGTGTCCGGCGGCTTGTAGGGGGAGGCGCTCGCGTCCGCCGCCGCCGAGCCGCCGCCCGAGGCGAAGCCGCCGGTTCCGTAGATCAGCACCCGGTCGAAGGCGTAGCCGACGCGGCCGCGCACGGTGCCGAAACAGTCGCGGCTCGGGCGGACGCTGTGATAGGCGCGCGTGCCGAGATAGGCCGCATCCGCCTTCGCGAACGCGGTGCCCTGGATGTCGGCCTCGACGCCGAGGACGAAGCCGGAGCCCGGCGCGGCAGGTCCGCGGCCGCGGCCGTCACGAGCCCGGCGATCAGGCCGGCGACGGGCAGCAGGGTGCTGACGCGCGCCGGGACGGCGATCGGGACGGATTTCGACACGGGGGTTCTCGCGTGGGGCCAAGACGGTTCGGTGCGGCTCGGCCTCTCCCCCCGAAGCGGGGGGAGGTCGGGCCTCGCGTCGGCGACGGTCGGGGAGCGGACGGCGACCGCTTCGGATGACGCGTTCCCCTCACCGGCCCCCGTCCCGTCCGTTCCTCTCCCGCCTCAGGAGGAGGAACGGGCGCCCGTCAGAGCGCCAGCATCAGCAGGCCGACGATCGCGACCGCCAGGATCATGCAGATCGCGAGGTCGAGGACGCGGTCGCCCCCGCATGGGGTCCGGTCGTCGGTCGGCATGAGGGCCGGCCTCGCGGCGGAGGCGGAGATCATCGGCGCGGATTCCGTTCGGAGGTGATCAGCAGCGCCTCCCGGACCGGAAAGCCGGTCCGGGAGGCGCCGTCGGCGACCGCAGCATCCTGGGAGGGGGATCCTGATGCGGCGGCCTGCGTCGTCTTCGGAGTCGCGACGCGGTGGACCGTGTCCGCGGCGACGATCCCGAAGGCGGGCAGCGCGAAGGCGACGAGGCAGGCGGCGAGCCGGCCCAGCCGCAAGAGGTCCGCGCCGGCGCGGGGCCTGCGGTGCATCCGCGGGGCTGCGTCGAGGGGCGGCAGGCTGCGGCAGACGAGGGCGCGTTTCGGTTCGGTCATCGGCCCCGTCGTCTCCAAAATGGCGTGGGAAATTTGACCACAGCAGAACGTTATGTGTGTAAATTTCCCACGTCAATCGGAATTCCGGGGACCCGCGTGCGTTCGCGCACGATGTGGGATTGTGTCCCACGTCGCCCCCGGTAAAACTGCCGCCATGTCCGAGACTGCCAACGACACCACCGAGGGGGCGAGCCTGCATGCGCCGGTGGCGCGGCTCCTGCGCCCGCTGGTGCGCCTGTTCGTGGCCCGCGGCATCACCTTTCCGGCGCTAACGAACCTGCTGCGCGAACTCTACGTCAACGTCGCCGAGTACGACTTCGCCTTGCAAGGCAAGGAGCAGACCGACAGCCGCGTCTCGCTGCTCACCGGCATCCACCGCAAGGAGGTGCGCCGCCTGCGCGGGGCCGGCGCGCCGGTGAGCGCCGTGCCGGCGGCGGTCTCGCGCACGAGCCGGATCATCGCCCGCTGGCTGGCAGACCCCGCCTTCACCGACCGGGACGGCCGGCCGCTCGCGCTGCGGCGGAGCGGCGAGGAGGGCCCCTCCTTCGAGGCGCTGGTCTCCGGCGTCACCCGCGACCTGCGCCCCCGCGCGGTCCTCGACGAATGGCTCGACCGCGGGCTCGCCGTCCTCGACGGCGCGGACCGGATCGTGCTGGCGGAAGCCGCCTACGTCCCCCGCGGCGGCGGCGAGCCGCAGCTCTACTATTTCGGGCGCAACCTCCACGACCACATCGCGGCCTCGGTCGCCAACATCCTCGGCGACGCGCCCCGCTTCCTCGAGCGCGCGGTGCATTACGACGGACTCTCCGAGGATCTGGCCCGGCGGCTGGAGGCGCGCGCGAAGGAGATCGCGATGGAGGCGCTGACCCAGGCCAACCGCGAGGCCCACGCCGCCTGCGCCACCGAT
>CAZZZJ010000516.1:0-3018 GCA_964658355.1 Beijerinckiaceae bacterium | reverse complement strand
CGCCGGAGAGGCCCGCGGGCTGCCGGCCGAGGAGGTGGCCGATGCCGAGCATGTCCACCACCGCGTCCTGCTCGGCACGCTCGGCCCGATGCCGCGCGAAGAACCGGCCGTAGGCGAGGTTGGCCCGAACGCTCAGATGCGGAAACAGGCGGGCATCCTGGAACACCAGCCCGATCCGGCGCCGGTGCACCGGCACGGCGATCCGCCTGTCGGTGTCCACCAGCGTCTCGCCGGCGACGACGATGCGGCCGCGATCGGGCCTACTCAGGCCGGCGATCAGGTCGATGAGCGTGGTCTTGCCCGACCCGGAGCGGCCGAACAGGGCGGTCAGCCCGGGCCCGGCGGCGAATGCGGCGTCGAGCGTGAAATCGGCGCGGCGCAGGGTGACGGCGACGGCGATCGTCATGTCGGCCGGCTCGATCGGCGCCGACCCGCGTTGTGGGGCGATACCCGCATGGAACGCCGCGCATGATCACCGTTCACCACCTCGAGAACAGCCGCTCGCAGCGGGTGCTCTGGCTGCTCGAAGAGCTCGGCCTGGACTATGCGGTCGAGCGCTACGCCCGCGATCCCGAGACGATGCTGGCGCCGCCCGCGTTGCGCGCGATCCATCCGCTCGGCAAATCGCCGGTGATCACCGACGGCGACACGGTGGTGGCGGAATCCGGCGCCATCGTCGAATACCTCACCGCCCGAGGCGGGGGCGCCTTGATGCCTGCGCCCGGCACGGCAGAACATCGCCGCTACACCTACTGGCTGCACTACGCCGAAGGCTCGGCGATGCCGCCGCTCCTGCTGAAGCTGGTGTTCTCGCGCCTGGCGCCGGGCAGCCCCGCGCTGGTGCGCCCTCTGGTGAAGGGGATCGCCAGGGCGGTGACGGGCAAGTTCGTCGATCCGGAGCTGCGCCGCCACGCCGCGTACTGGGAGGGCGAATTGGCGACCCGGCCCTGGTTCTGCGGCGAGACCTTCTCCGCCGCCGACATCCAGATGAGCTTCCCCCTCGAGGCCTTCGCCGCACGAGGCACGGGTGCGGGCGCGAAGGTGACGGACTGGCTCGCCCGCATCCACGCAAGGCCGGCCTATCGGCGGGCCCTGGAGCGCGGCGGGCCGTATGCCTATGCGTGAGCGACGGCCGCGGAGGGCGTCGCGCGGCCTCCCCTTCGCCGCCGGCCGCCGCCGCCTGGTGATCCCGGGACCGCGGAGCGGAGCCCCGGGATGACGATACGGGTCCGGAAGCGGGCCTGGCTGGAGGCGTGCGTCGATCCGCTCCCCCATCAGCCCGCCCCCAGCCGCCGCCCGATGCGGCGGGCGAGGAGTTCCGACAGAAGCAGAGCCGCCATCGACAGGGCGACCGAGATCAGGGTGAGGCGCAGGGCCCCGGCCTCGCCGCCCGGAACCTGGGTCAGCGTGTAGATCGCGGAGGGCAGGGTCTGGGTCTCGCCGGGAATGTTCGAGACGAAGGTGATGGTCGCACCGAACTCGCCCATCGCCTTGGCGAAGGCGAGCACCGCGCCGGCGAGGATGCCGGGCAGGCTGAGCGGCAGCGTCACCGTGAGAAACACCGCGAGCGGCCGGGCGCCGAGCGTCGCCGCCGCCTGCTCCAGCCGGGCGTCGACCGCCTCGATCGACAGGCGCATCGCCCGCACCATCAGGGGAAAGCCCATCACCGCGCAGGCCAGCGCCGCCCCGGTCCAGCGGAAGGCGAACACGATCCCGACCTCGGCCAGCCACCCGCCGACGAGGCCGCGCCGTCCCAGCGCCAGGAGCAGCAGGTAGCCGGTGACGACGGGCGGCAGGATCAGCGGGAGGTGCACCAGCCCGTCGAGGACGGCACGCCCCGGGAACGACCGCTTCGCCAGCAGCCACGCCACGGCGATTCCCGGCCCGAGGCTCGCGAGCGTCGCCACGGCGGCCACCTTGAGACTCAGCGCCACGGCGGTCCATTCGTCGGGCGTCAGGTCGAGCAAGGGGCGGTCGGGCCTTCTGGAGCGCGCCGCGGCCGCTCTGTCCGACCGGTTACGGCGCCCCCTTGTACGCGGGGCGTCGCCCCGCGCAAGCCGCTCAGGCGGCCGGCTCGCTCCCGCCGAGGGACCCGGCCGAGGGCTTGGAATTCTCCGCCCGGTGCAGGCGACTCAGCAGCACGAGGAGCTGCCCCGGCAGCGGCGTCTCCAGGGCCTCGGCCCCGAGCAGCGCGTCGCGCGCCCGGACGGGCCGTCGACGGCGGCGCGAGAGGCCGTCGAGGACGACCGGCCGGCGAACGGAAGGTCTGGACTTGGTCACGCTGAACGCACCCTCGAGGGCCGAATGACTTCGACGACGTGGAGAAGCGACCGAAAACGCGGCACGATCACCCCGGTTCCGGCAGTCCATATGATGAACGCGTGAACAAACTGCCGCATTCCAAGGCGTTTCCCGCGAGATTCGAACGGTCTGTGGCCGGACGGATCGCGCGGTGGTAGAGGCGGCCATGCTCGAAGGCCTGCACCCGAACCGCCCGACCCACGTCCTGCAGCTGATGACCGACGAGCGGTCGGCGCGCACGATGACCGACCTGCTGGGCGAGATGTTCGACCCGACCGAGACGGCGGTCGCGGCCTTCGAGGCCGAGGACGGGGTGACGTGGCGGCTGGAGGCCTACTTCGCCGACGCGCCGGACGAGGATTTCATCCGGGACCTGATCCGCCCCGTGGTCGGCGCGCAGGCGGATGCCGCCGAGTTCCGGACCATCGACCAGAAGGACTGGGTCCGCGCCTCGCTGGAGGGCCTGGTCCCCGTGCGCGCCGGCCGCTTCCGCATCCACGGCTCGCACGACCGCGACACCGTGCGCCCGAACGAACTCGCCATCGAGATCGAGGCGGCGCTGGCCTTCGGCACCGGCCATCACGGCACGACGCTCGGCTGCCTCAAGGCCCTGGTCGAGGTGCTGAAGCGCCGCCGCCCCGGCACGGTGCTCGACGTCGGCACCGGGACCGGCATCCTCGCCTTCGCCGCGGCCAAGGCTTTGCGCCTGCCGGTGAT
>CAZZZJ010000515.1:0-3025 GCA_964658355.1 Beijerinckiaceae bacterium | reverse complement strand
TCCGCGCTCGCCGCTCGGGTCCGCTACGCCCAGATGGTGCAAGGGCCGATCCTGCCGGAGCAGATCGAAGCGCTCGTTGCGGCGGCAAGGCTGCTCCAGGATCTCGATCTGCCGTGGCCGCCGCTTCTCGAGCAAGTCCTGCATGACTTCGCCAAGGGATCGGACAGCGCCAGGGCCGCGGAAACGTAGACCGAGCATCGAGATCGATGCGCCTGGTTGGCGCCGAGATGGCATTCGCGTGATGCGATCAAGCGCATCTCCTCCTGGCCTCGATCGCGGGCGCGGCACCGCTTCCGTCGGGTTCCCGCTGCGGGCGTAGGCATCTGTCCAGCAGCTTCTAGCGATGGAACAGGTCAGGTCTCGAAGCGGAGCGGCTCACCGCGTTCTCCAATAGCGAAGGTCCGGCTTGCCGGCCTTGCCTCCCGAAAGCCGATCGGCAGATATCCACCCTCGGCTGCCTCCTCGCCCGCCGCCCCTCGACGCCCGTCATCGTTCACCCGCCCGCTCGATGACATCGCAGGCGTCGCGAACGCCGTCGTCGGCCTGAGCCTTCGCCCGAAACGACCAGCATGCCGCCGCAACGCGCGGACTCGCGATGAGCCGGTCGAGGACATGGGATGCCCGAGCGGGGGTGAAGCATCGCTGCGACAGGCTCATGCCGACGCCGAGTTCGGTCAACCGCCGCGCTTCGTCGAAATGGTCGAACGCCACCGGGACCACGAGTTGCGGCACTCCGGCCGCGAAGCCATGCGCGACCGTGCCGATGCCTCCATGGTGAATCAGGGCGGCCGCATGCGGCAGCAACGCTGCCAAAGGCGCGTACGGAGCGTGGACGACGTGCGGCGGCAGATCGGGAGGGAACTGGTCCGCCTGAGGGGACAGCAGGATGCCGCGGCGTCCCATTCGATCGCAGATACGACGCGCGGTCTCGAAGAACGGTCGCGCTTGCCGCATGCCCGACCCATAAGTGAAAACCAAGGGCGGCGGACCGGCGCGAAGGAAGGTGAGGAGATCGTCTGGAAGCTCCGGGGCATCGCCGAACCGATCGGCGACCGGAAACCCGACTTGCAGGGCATGCGCCGGCCAGTCCGACTGAGGCGGTGCGTACCAGCGGGGAAACATGAGGATCAGAGTCGGTGCAAGGTTCCACCAGTGGCGTAGCCGACGAACCGGCGGCAGACCGAGCGTCGTCCGGAAGGCGTTGAGGCCGGGCAGCGCTGCGGGATCGATGACGTAGCGGTCGGCTCCGCGCCCGATCCAGTGGAGGAAGGCCGCGGGGAGAAAACGCGGCAGCGGCAAGCCCGGCAGGTGTGACGGCGCGAAGCGGCTTTCCATCAAAAGTGACATCACATGGACGATGACGACCGGCAGTCCGAGCTTGTCCTGCGCGACACGGGCACCGAGACCGAGAGTCGAGGCGACGACGACGCCCGCGTTTGCCGCTTGTTCGGCCACGAGCCACCGGTAAGCCGAGCTCGCCATCGCGGCGGCGGCCCGGAACACTGCCCCGGCACCGCGCCATGGACGCCAGAGATCGCCCGCGCCGATCACGCTGTCGTACTCCGCCCCCGTACAAAGCGGATGGAACGCGAGCCCCGGCCGCCCGGCACAGGCGGCGAAGGGAGCAGGCGCGGCGAGCGTCACGGCATGGCCGCGAAGCGCCAACTCGACGCCGATCGCCATCATGGGAAGGACGTCGCCGTGCGTCCCGACGGCGACAATTCTTACGTGCATAAAATTTTATATCACAACCCTGAGGTGTGATACACGGCGCAATTCGATGCCCCTCCCGGGGTAACGGATTCGCGGATCGCGATGACGATGAGGTCAGCGGTCGCCGGCTTTCGTGGTGAAGCGAAAGCGTTCGGTGACAGCGCAAGGGAGCCACGGGACCGGGCGCTCGCAGTCGAGGCTGCCGTGAGGGTCCGGCACCAGCGTGGAACGGTCCCGGCCTGCAGCGCGACGGTCCCCGGCAAGCGGACGCCCACCTGCGACTTGACGTGGGCGATGGCTGCGGCCGCTGCATCGCCCGGTGATCACGAGCCGCGACGATCCCTTCTTCCGAGCGGCCGTTCGGACGACCGAGATCAGGACAACCCAAACAACTGCATCATCGACGGCTTCGCCGCTGCCGATACAAACAATAGATTTATATTCCTGTCTTATAATAGATACCTTTAATATTTACAGGAAGGATTGTGCTTGGTATCCAGGGATCGCGACGCCTGATTCCCGACCGGCCCGGCGCCAGGGCCCGGCGGTGCAGACGTCCCCAAGGCAAAGCGGCGGAGATCGCTCTCAATACCAGCTTGTCGCCGCGTGCGTGGCTTAAGGGAGGATGTAATGAGCTTGGAAACAGGCTTGCCATCGGACTTCAATGAGCCGCTGCTTGAGGTCGATGGCGTCACGCTTCGGTACAAGACCCCGCAACACCTCGTCACGGCGACCTACCGGGTCAGCTTCCAGGTGTTCCCGAGCGACCGGTTCGTCCTGCTCGGGCCCTCGGGCTGCGGAAAATCCACCCTCCTGAAGTCGGTCGGCGGCTACATGGCCCCGACGGAGGGCCAGATCCGCTTAAAGAACCAAGCCGTTACCGAGCCCGGCCCTGACCGGATGATGGTGTTTCAGGAATTCGACCAGCTCCTGCCCTGGAAGACCGTGCGCCAGAACGTGGCCTTCGCTCTGGAAGCGTCGGGACGCCTGGCGGGCCGGGCCGTCGATGAGCGGGCCATGCATTATATCGACAAGGTTCACCTCTCGGCCTTCGCCGACAGCTATCCCCACATGCTCTCGGGCGGCATGAAGCAGCGCGTGGCCATTGCCCGCGGCATGGCGATGGAGCCCGACATCCTTCTGATGGACGAGCCCTTCGCGGCGCTCGACGCCCTGACCCGCCGGCGGATGCAGGACGAACTCCTGGCCTTGTGGGAGGAGACCCGCTTCACGGTGCTGTTCGTCACCCACTCGATCCCCGAGGCGATCAAGATCGGCTCGCGCATCCTCCTGCTCTCGCCCCATCCCGGCG
>CAZZZJ010000514.1:1167-3027 GCA_964658355.1 Beijerinckiaceae bacterium | reverse complement strand
CGCGGGCTCGTGCCGGCGCCGAACAGCGCGCCGTCGAGCCCCGCCCCCGCCGCCGTGCCGACCACCTTCCCGATCACCCCGCCGATCGGGCCGCCGAGCGCGGTCCCGACCGCCGTCCCCGCCGTGGACAGGATCAGGGTGGCCATGGCGGGCTCCGTCCGGACCGAGGAAAATTCGCGTGCGATTGCGGGGCGATACAAATTTTTGTATATCCGCCCGCCGGCATTCGGCGCGGCGAGGCTCGGGCATGTCGGATCGTGCGAAGGCCGTCGTGTTTCGCGGACGCGCACTCGACGACCTGCGCGCGTTTCCCCGCGATGCCCGTCAGGCGGCCGGGCACCAGATCGATCGGATCCAGCAAGGATACGAGGCCGATGACTGGAAGCCGATGGCAACGGTGGGATCGGGCGTCCGAGAGATCCGGATCCGAGACACCGACGGCGCGTTTCGGGTGATCTACCTGGCGAGATTCGCCGACGCGATCTTCGTCCTGCATTGCTTCCGCAAGACGACACAGAAGACATCCCGCAGCGATCTCGCGATCGCCAAGCAGCGATATGCGCAACTGATCGAGGAGATCGGTCGATGAGCGACGAGCACCGTTTCGAGAACGTCTGGGACGCCATCGAGGACACGCCGGCTCAGGCCGCGAACATGCGCCTGCGCTCGCAACTCATGATGGTCCTTCGGGATCATATCGAGCGCGAGGGCCTGACGCAGGTGCGCGCGGCCGCGATCCTCGGCGTCACCCAGCCCCGGGTGTCGGACCTGATGCGCGGACGGATCGACCTGTTCGCGATCGAGTCCCTCGTCACCATGCTCGCGGCGGCAGGCCTTCAGGTGGACGTGCGGGTGGCACGCGCCGCCTGACCGATCGAGCCGAGGGCCTCGCACGCCTTCACCCCGCCCCCGGGAACCGGAACACGCCGACCAGATGCCGCCGCCACCACGGCGTGAAGGCCACCTCCGTCACCGCGGCGTGGTCGTGGGCGTGGATCATGCCGGCCGCCGTGGCGATGGCGCAGTGGCGGGCCGGCAGGTGCGCCCGGAAGGCGAAGAGCAGGACCTCGCCGGGCGCGGGCCGGTGACGTGCGAGATCGGCATCGACCGGGACGAGATGGCGCGAGGCGGCCTCCATCAGCGGGTCGGTGCCGGGGGCGGCCGATTCGGCCCAGGTGCCGGAATAGGGCGGCGCGGCCTCGGGCTCGTCGCCGAGCATCCCGCGCCAGACGCCGCGGAGCAGGCCGAGGCAATCGCAGCCGACGCCGATCAGCGACGCCTGGTGCCGATAGGGGGTGCCGAGCCAGAGCGCGGCCTCGGCCGCGACCGCGGCGCCGTCGAGTCGTCTGCGCATGGCGAAGGCCCTCACCGGAACAGCGAGCCGCCGTCGAGGCCGGGCCCCGTGCCGGCGGCGTGGCGCAGGACGAAATCGTTGCCGGGCATGTGCGGGAATCCCTGGAAGTTCAGCGCGTTCGCGAAGGTGCCGCGGCAGGTCGCCAGGCGCTTGTCGCAGCCGGCGACGAGGGCGAAGGCGTCGCCCGGCACGACGATGCGCGGCGGCGCCTCCCACAGCTCGATCAGGGCGCCGAGATGCGTGCGCACGTCGCCGGACCGGCCGGCATTGGCGCCGCCGGTCCAGGTCAGGCGGCCGCCGCTGAACAGCCCGTCGGCGAACGGGCCGGCGAGGGTCACGGCCAGCGTGCCGGGCTCCGGCAGGCCGGCCACCGTGCCCGCGGTGCGGAACTTCGACACGTCGACGCCGCAGCGGGCATCGCCCAGGTCGGCACCGCAGGTGGCGCGGTAGCTGCGGCCGCGCTCGGCATCGAGCCGGTCGGCCAGGCCCCGCACCTCCGCGACGAA
>CAZZZJ010000514.1:0-1067 GCA_964658355.1 Beijerinckiaceae bacterium | reverse complement strand
TGCGGCCGCGCTCGGCATCGAGCCGGTCGGCCAGGCCCCGCACCTCCGCGACGAAGGCGTCGCCCGCCCGGCGGATCTCGCCGAGCGTGCCGACGTCGAGGAGGAGGCGCGTCTCGGGCCGCGTCCAGTCGACGAGCCAGGTCTCGACGCCGGCGCCGTCGTAGAGGCCGCCGGCGATGTCGGCTTCGGTCAGCCCCAGGCCGGACAGCGCACCGGAGACGTCCCCGCCGGAGACGGCGAAGCCGAGCTCGGCCGCGGCTTCCGCGGCCTCCAGGCCGGTGCGGGCGGCGTAGGTGAGGCCGGCGACCGCGATGTCGCGGTCGTGATCGGTGAAGCCGAGGGCGACGCCGTCGCGCCGGCGCAGGGCCCAGCAGCGGCACAACGTCGTCACGCCGCCGGCGAGGTGGGCGGCGAAGGCGGGCGGCAGGTCGCGCATCGGGCGAAGATCCTTCCGGCTACGGCACGATCTCGACGAGCGGCAACTTCGGGATCTCGCCTGCGGTGAAGGCTTCGAGATTCACGACGAGGTCGTCGGCATCGAAACGGACCGGCACGTCGAAGGCGAAGCCGGCGGTGACGACGGCGCCGGCCGCCGGAACCGCGCCGGGGGCGAAGACCACCCGCCCCGTCGCGGGATCGCAGGTGAAGCGCGATGGGAGCGTCTCGACGCCGGCCACCGCCACCCGCACGCTCCCCGCGACCGGCTTGGCGATCGTCCGCGCATAGGGCGTCGGCCCGGTGCCGTAGGTCTTGACCAGCGGAAACACCGGGTTCGCGCCGTCGCCGACGCCGAGGCGCTGGTCGAACGGTCCGGGGACCCGACCCGGCGGCCCGGAACGGAAATCAACCCGGTCGCGATAGCGGAAGCCGTAGAGGCGCCCGCGCCGCTCCTCGAAGAAGCTCAGCACCGCGTGCAGCGTGTCGAGCGTCCGGATGCCGAAGCCGGCATCGTAGCGGCGCCGCGAATCCGCCCAGCGGCTGTTGCGGTGCTCGCGCCCCGAGGCGAGCGTGACGATCTCGGTCAGCCGGCTCGGGCCGCCGCTGCCGCGGAGCGCCACGTCGAGGGG
>CAZZZJ010000513.1:0-3032 GCA_964658355.1 Beijerinckiaceae bacterium | reverse complement strand
GTCGAACCGGCATACACCGGTGCAGGGATCGTCCTTCTTCATGTCAGAGCCCTCCTCGAACGCATCGGCGCTCCATCGCTCGACATGTATAGGTTACCCCCCTATCTTACCAGTACGAATGGAAAGTCGATCGCATGGCCCATACCGCCAAGGACAAGACGAAACTGCTGGCCCGCGTGCGCCGGATCAAGGGGCAGGCCGAGGCGGTCGAGCGCGCCCTGGAGGCGGAGATCGGCTGCTCCGACATCCTGATGCTCGTCGCCTCGATGCGGGGGGCCATCAACGGCCTGACCTCCGAACTGATGGAGGAGCACATCCGGCATCACGTCGTCGACCCCGCACACGAACCCGATCCGGATCGCGCCAAGGGCGCGACTGAGCTGATCGAGGTCATCCGCACCTACCTGAAGTGAGATCCAGCATGGACAAGACGCAGCCAAGCCCAGATCGGGCCGCCCTCGCCGTGGCCGACGCCCACGGCCATTCCCACGTCTTCCTCGGCGCGGGCCACGACCGCAACGAGCGTCGGACCTGGGCCGTCATCGCGCTGTGCGCAGTCATGATGGCCGCCGAGATCGTCGGCGGCCTCCTATTCGGCTCCATCGCCCTGGTCGCCGACGGCCTGCATATGTCTACGCATGCCGGAGCCCTCCTCCTGGCGGCATTGGCCTACCGCTATGCCCGCCGGCACGCCGACGACGCCCGCTTCACCTTCGGGACGGGCAAGTTCGGCGACCTCGCCGGGTTCACCAGCGCCATCGTGCTCGCGATGATCGCCCTGCTGATCGCCTACGAAGCGGTGCTCAGGCTCATCGACCCCGTGGCCATCGACTACAACGAGACCATCACCATCGCGGTCCTCGGCCTCGGAGTGAACCTCGCCAGCGTCTGGCTCCTGGGTAACGACCACGACCATGGGCACGGCCATCATCACGGGCACGGACACGAAGACCATGCGGAGGCGGCGCGCACCGTCGTAACGTCGATGGGAACGTTCGGCCTGGAGATCCACGAGGAAGGCGTGCCGCCCCGTTTTCGCCTGACCGCCACGGGTGCGCAGTCCCTTGTCTCGGTCGAAGGCATGACCATCGAGACATTGCGCCCGGACGGGTCGCGCCAGACGTTCGCGATGGTTCGCAAGGAGGACCACGTCGAGAGCATCGAGACGATCCCGGAACCGCACGCCTTCGAGGCGACCCTGCGCCTCGCCGGGTCGGACGGGGGCAGGACCATGACCTTCGAGGAGCACGCGCACGGGGATCACGGCGCCATGCACCGAGACAACAACATGCGGGCAGCCGTGGTGCACGTGGTTGCCGACGCGGCCGTCTCGGTGCTGGTGATCGGCGGCCTCCTGCTCGCCCGCTTCCTTGGTTGGACCTGGATGGACCCGTTGGCCGCCATTGTTGGCTCGGTCGTCATCGCTAGCTGGGCCTACACCCTGGTGAGGGACACAGGTGAGGTGCTTCTCGACATGCAGCCCGATCCGGGTCTCGTCAGGAAGGTCAGGACACTGATTGAGGGACAGGGCGACTGCGTAGCCGACCTCCACGTTTGGCGGTTGGGGCCCGGCTATCTCGGCGCCATCGTCTCGGTCGTCACGGCAGATGCGCGCGGGCCGAATTTCTATCGACACCTTCTCTCGCGGTTCGGAAACCTATCCCACCTCACGGTCGAGATCCGTGAGGTGTCGCGGCGGTAGAGGGATTGCGCCTCCCATCTCGCCGACGCGTCGCGGGCGTTCTTCGTAACAGCCTGCCACCCCAGCAGGCGCGACACGGGTCCTACCGACGCGATGGTCTTGATTAGTCCTTTCGCAGGCTGGTCGCCCGACTGATCCTCCCCCGATTTCGCGGTGGCGGAGGCTAGCTCGCGTCCCGTTCGGCCTCCTCGGGTGTGATGTAGCCGAGGGCCGAGTGGATGCGCAGCCGGTTGTAGTAGCCTTCGATGTAGCCGAACCGGTCGCGTCGGGCGTCGTCCCGGGTCACCCATCGTCGCTGGTGTACGAGCTCGACCTGCAACCGCATCGGGTTCGCACCTTCAAACGATCCCACGACCCAGCCTTTGCCGAGAAGGTCGAGGATGTGGTGGGTCTCTACATGGATCCGCTCGCCCATGCGGTCGTGCTCTCCATCGATGAGAAGAGCCGGATCCAAGCCCTGGAGCGCACCTGTCCCGACCAGCCGCTCGGACCAGGGATCCCCGCCGCCCAGACCCACGACTACAGGCGTCACGGCACCACGACCCTGTTCACCACCTTGAACGTCTTTTAGGGCACCGTGCTCGACCGCTGCATGCAGCGCCATCGCCATGGCAAGTTCATCTGCTTCCCGAACGCGGTCGAGGTCGCCGTGCCGGCGGGCAAGGTGATCCACGTGGAGCTCGACAACTACGGGAGCCACAAGCACCCGAATGTCCGCGCCTGGATCGCCCGCCATCCGCGATGGACTTTCCACTTCACCCCAACATCGGCCTCATGGCTCAACGCCGTCGAGGGATTCTTCTCAGCCCTCACACGCCGCCGGTTGCGACGCGGGGCCTTCACCACACTCGTAGACCTGCAGGCGGCCATCAAACGCTACATCGTCGAGCCCAACCAAAGGCCCAGACTCTTTGTCTGGACCAAACCCGCCGCTGCCATCTTCGACCCTCTTAACCGAAGTCCTGAACCACATATCTGGGTCAGTGAAATAGTTCAGACCGGAATTCGATCTGGAGCGTTAACAGCACCACCAGCTACACGCTGCGATTCTGCACAGCTAGCTTCAAACCCCCACGCCGCTTGGCCCAGCTGATCCTCGCAATCAGCCGGGCTCGAAGCCAATTGGTCAGAACGCTAAACCTGCCAATCGAATTCAATGTGTCAAAGGATAGTTAATGGCCGCCGCTACCACCACCGTTCGCACTGCCATTTGGGACAGCACGCTCAGGTTTCGAGGCGTTGCCACCCGCAGCTGAGTTTGTCGTCACCGTATCGGCACCGGTAGCGCCGTGAGAAACCACGACGTCGCGGTCGTTGCCCGTTGTACTGG
>CAZZZJ010000512.1:0-3034 GCA_964658355.1 Beijerinckiaceae bacterium | reverse complement strand
GGCCTCGTCCTCCGCGCCGACGCCTTCGGCCGCGCAGATCTTCTGCAGGTGCGCCGACAGCACGTCGGCCTCGACGCGGCGCAGGTCGAACCGCTGGCAGCGCGACAGGATGGTGATCGGGACCTTGCGGATCTCGGTGGTCGCGAACACGAACTTGGCGTGCGGCGGCGGCTCCTCCAGCGTCTTCAGGAACGCGTTGAACGCGTTGCCCGAGAGCATGTGGACCTCGTCGATGATGTAGACCTTGTAGCGGGCCGAGACCGGCGCGTACCGCACTCCGTCGATGATCGCCCGCACGTCCTCGATGCCGGTATGCGAGGCGGCATCCATCTCCAGCACGTCCATGTGCCGCGATTCTATGATCGCCTGGCAATGGATGCCGAGGCCCGGCATCGTGATGGTCGGGCCGGCGTCGGGGGCGCCGGCGGGAGCATAGTTCAGGCCGCGGGCGAGGATCCGGGCGGTCGTCGTCTTGCCGACGCCGCGCACGCCCGTGAGCATCCAGGCCTGCGGGATGCGCCCGGCCGCGAACGCGTTGCCCAGCGTGCGCACCATGGCGCCCTGGCCGATCAGGTCGTCGAAATCCTTGGGACGGTATTTCCGCGCCAGCACGCGATAGGGCGTCTGCGCGAGGGCAGGCGCCGGAAACCCGGGCAGGCCCGGCTCGTCGTCAGGCGTGCCGGTGCTCGCGTCCATGCGCTCTTCGAGGGTGTGTCTTCGCTCTTCGCGGTCGTGCCTTGGCCGCCGCGGCGGGCCGATCGACCCGCGGTTCCTGCGGTGGAACGAGGTGGGAGGCTGGACGAAGACCCGCTCGGTCTCGTTAGGGCTGCTTCCTTCCGGACCTGACCCGGTTGGCGAGTGAAACGTCCCTCGCCAACCTCCCGCGGCCTATATGGCCGGAGGCTTTGGTGATGGCAAGCGGGCGAAGCCCCCGAGGCCGCGGATGCGGCCGCCGACCTCCGCGTCAGGCCGGGACGCGGATCGGTCAGGCCGGCGCGGCATCCGGATCGCCGAAGCGCGTCATGGCGGAGGCCGCGAGCACGAGCGCGAAGCCGAACAGGAAGACCTGGTTGATCGAGAGTTCTTCGAACAGCAGCGAGGGCACCATGAACAGCACCGTGTAGAAGACGAGCGGGCCGAACCGCTCGGGACTGAGGACGATCCGGAATGCCCCGACGAGGAAGGCGAGCGCGACGAACACCCCGCTCTGGAGGGCGAGTGAGACGATGCCGTTATGCGGCGTGGAGAGGCCCGTCAGGGCCATCAGCTGATTCTCCTTGGAGACGGCACCGAGGCCCAGCGGATGGGCGATCAGCAGCTGGAGGGCGCCGGCGGTCGAATCCAGGCGCTCCAGGATGTTGCTGTCCGCGTGGCTGTCCGACATGAACCGCTTCTCGATCGCGGATTGGAGCTGCTCCGGGACGGGCGCGTAGCCGGTGGCGCTGAACACCATCACGAGGGCGCAGAGGCCGGCCGTCCCCGCGAGCACGGCATGGATGCTGACGCTCTTGCGCAGGATCAGCACGAGGAAGACGAAAGGCACGATGAGCCCCGCGCGGTTGTTCGTCAGCGGAAAGCTGACGAGCAGCCCGAGGACATACGCGACGTAGATCGCACTGCGGCCGGTTCGGTACCAGAGATACGCCGCAGCCGCGCCCGCGAGCGCGAAGACGTGGCCGGTCTCGTTCCCGGCGAACCACAGGCCTCCGAGCTTGTCCTTCATGAACAGGACGAGTTCCGGCTCCACTCCGTCGGTCGGCACCGCGAGCCCGACGGACGTGAGGTCGATCCCCGCCGAGGCCGCGATCAGGACGAGGAGCGAGGCTGCGAAGCCGGCCAGGGTACCGAGCGCGAAGCTGTCGGCGCCGGCCGGCTTGCGGAACAGGGTCACGAGCTGCACCGCCTGCACGAAGTACAGCAGCAGGACGAGGGTGAGGTACAGGTCGCCCTGCTGCAGGTCGGCCTTGAACAGGAGCGAGCCGAGCAGCAGCAGGACCACCGACCCGATCGGCAGCGCCCGCGCCGTCATCGCCGACAGCATCCGGTGGCGGAACAAGAAGTACGGCAGTGTCAGGAAGGGCAGGATGTCGGACAGCCGCATGAACGGCAGCCCGAAGGTCGAGGTCAGCACGTTGAACTGCAGCGCGAAGCCGACGCAGGCGATCACGAGCCGGTCGAGCCCGCCTAGGGACGCGGCCCCGGGCACCGAAACCGTCCGTTGCGGCTCGGCCGGGACGATCGCTCCTTGCACGATCCGCATGGTCCCCTCCTCGACGATCGGCACCTGCGGCCGCCGGCGACGGGCCACGATGCACGGCGCAGGTTTGAAAAGGCTTGCGATCGCGCGGGCGGACACGGCCTGATTCCGGACGGCCGGCGCAGGAAGCGGAATGGACGTTGCCGCGGAGAGCGCCATCTCATCCGCATCATCGCCGTTCGACCTCGGAGACCGGAAGACGCATGGAACTCTCGAAGGGCCACGGCCGCTACGGCTACAGCGCGCTGCCCGACCGGCCGCTCTACGATTGGCCCGGGAGCCGGCGCCTCGCGGTCTACGTCGCTCTCAATCTCGAGACCTTCGATTTCGGATCGGGTCTCGGCGCCGAGCTGGCGCCGGGCGGACCGCAGCCGGACGTGCTGAACTATGCGTGGCGCGACTGGGGCAACCGGGTCGGAGCGTGGCGACTCAAGGCGATGCTCGACGAGCTCGCGCTTCCGGCGAGCGTGCTGGTCAACAGCCGCCTCTACGCGGATTGCCCTGGGCTGATCGAGGCGTTTCGCGCGCGCGGCGACGAGATCGTCGGCCACGGCCGAACCAACGCCGAGCGCCAGGGCAGCCTCGACGAGGCGGCCGAACGCGCCCTGATCGCCGAGGCCACCGCCCTGCTGACCGAGCACGAGGGCAAGCCGCCTGCCGGCTGGCTCGGCCCGTGGATCTCGCAGTCGCGGGTCACGCCGGATCTCCTGGCGGAAGCCGGCTTCCGCTACCTCCTCGACTGGGCGCACGACGACCAGCCGGTGTGGTTCGCCACCC
>CAZZZJ010000511.1:0-3038 GCA_964658355.1 Beijerinckiaceae bacterium | reverse complement strand
GCGCCTGGTCTCGGCCTTGGCGTCGTCCTGGCGCTTGATCTCGGCGGCTTTGATCCGCTCCGCGGGGGCGGCGGGCACGGTCCGCGCCGTCATCGGGGCCGCCGCCGGGTTCATGCCCGATGCGCTATAGACCGGGATGATCAGCTGGCGGCCGGGCGTCACCTGGCTCGCGCTGGTCAGGCCGTTGGCCGCCAGGATCGCCGAGGCCGGCACGCCGAAGCGGGTCGACATCTGGTTGAGGCTGTCGTTGGGGGCGACGGTGATCGCGGTGCCGCCTTGCGCGTTCCAGCCGGGGGTGCCGGTGGAGGCGACGCGGGTGGTCTGAGCCATCGGCTGCGTCGGCACGCGGGCCGCCACCGGGCCGGGCCGGGGCGAGATCGCCGTCGGGGCGCCGAGCGCCTCGGACTGGATCCGCCCGGTACGGATCGGCGGCGCGGACGGCATGTCCGGCAGGCTTCCGGTCGCGGCCGGCTCGCTCGCCATGTTCGAGGCGAACGGATTGCTGAAGGGATTGTCGAGCCGCGACGCGTCCGACGAGCAGGCGGCGGCACCGCTGCCGATAACTCCGATGAGAGCGAAGCGCGACAGCGTCTTCATCCTCCGACCAGTCCCGCGAACCCGCATCGACGCACCCGTTTGCCTGACGCAACTTGATGAGCCTATGAAAGCCGGATTCAGGTTAAACAACCGTTCCCGTTCACCACGTTCACGACCCTGCGAGCCCCATTTCCGGTGTCGAGCGCACCTTAGGAATGGTTGCCGCGGTCGTAATGCCTCGCGCCGATGGTTAAAGCGCGGCGGCCTTCCCCGGCACCAGGGGCGCGAGGCGCAGGCGCGGCCCGGGCTCCAGGACGAGGCCCTGTTCGCGCTGCTCGGCCACCATCAGGCCGCCCGCCGATCCGAAGACGAGGCGGCCGCCGAGGTTCAGCGCCGCGGCCCAGGAGCGCGGCGGTTCCGAGACGGCACCGTCGACGAGGATGCGGTCGAAGCCGCCTTCCTCGATTCCGGCGAGGCCGTCGCCCTGAACCACGCAGGCGCGTTCCCCGAGCTTCGCGTTCGCGCGTTCGGCCAGCGTCGCGTAGCGTTCCAGGCTCGTCACCGCGCCGGCGCCGAGCTGAAGCAGCAGCGCCGTGACGTAGCCGGACCCCGTGCCGATCTCGAGGATCCGCATCCCGGGCTCGAGCTTCAGCAGCGTCAGCATCGTCGCCACCGTGCTCGGCGCGGTCATCGCCGCCCCGCAGGACAGGGGCAGGGTGAGGTCGCGCCGGGCGAGGTGGCGATGCGCGGCGGGCGCGAACGGCGCACGCGGCACCTGTTCCATCGCGCGCAGGACCGCCGTGTCGCGGGTGCCGCGGCCGCGCAGGGCGAGGACGAAGGCGGCGTTCTCGATCGCCCCGCCGAGGCCGTCGTGGCCGGTCAGCGTCTCTTCCCGCTCGATCATGGCGGCAGGTCGCCGATCCACCGGAGGATGAGCGCCGCCAGGGCGTCCGGCGCCTCGATCGGCAGCATGTGGCCGGCATCCGCGACGACCGCCATCGTCGCGCCGGGGATGCCGTCGCGCAGCTCCTCCGATTCCGCGACGCTGCGCAGGCGGTCCTGGCGGGCCGCGATCACCAGCGTCGGGCAGGCGATCGCGCCGAGCCGGTCGGCGTCGCCGACCCGCTCCAGCCGGGACTGGCGCAGGAAGGCCTCCCGCCCGAGGCGTCGTCCCATGGCGCGGATGCGTTCGATCAGGTCCACGTCTCCCGCCCGGTCCGGGTGCACGGAGGCCGCCGCCGCCGCCCGGCTCAGGCCTCCGAAATGGCCGGCCTCGACGCCCTCGATGGCCAGGCGCTTGGCGACCGCCTGCTTTCGCGAATCGGAGCGCGCCGAGGTCGCCGCCAGCACCAGCCCGCGCACCCGTTCGGGCGCGCGCCGCGTCGCCTCGCGGGCGACGTAGCCGCCCATCGAGAACCCGACGAGCACGAAGCGCTCCGGTGCCTCGGCGAGCAGCCGGCGCGCCATCGCCGGGATCGTGTCGTCGTGGGCGAGGCTCGCGTGATGGATAGGGCCGGCCGGCGCCAGCGCGTCGGTCATGTCGTCCCACAGGCTGGCATCGGCCATATAGCCGGGGATCAGGACGAGGCTCATGGGTGATGGAGCTCCGTTTTCGGCCATGTCAGTCCGGGGCCGCGTCGCGGAGCCCGGCATCGCGGACCGCAGGTGGCGACCGAACGCGATCCATCAGCGGCTCTGGATTCCGGGTTCGCCGACGGCGCCCCGGAATGACGGAGTCGGGGGGCGACCCGATTACTCCGAAAACGCCTGCGCGAAGCGCGTCAGCGTCGGCTCGTCGGTGAGGTCGAGGCGCAGCGGCGTGACGGAGATGCGCTTCTCGGCGATGGCCTTCAGGTCGGAGCCGTTGCCCGGCTCGAACCGCGCCTTGGCGAAGGCGAGCCAGAAATACGGGTTGCCGCGCCCGTCGGTGCGTGCGTCGATGGCGAGCAAGGCCTGGTTGCGCTGTCCCTGCGCGGCCACCGCGATGCCGGCGACCTCCTCGGGTTCGCAATCGGGAAAGTTGACGTTGATCACGATGCCCGGCTCGATCCCGGTCTCCAGGATCTTCTTCACGACGATCGGCCCGTGATGGGCGGCGCAGTGCCATTTCAGGCTGCCGCGGCCCCCGGCGCCGTAGGCCTGGGACATGGCGATCGAGCGGATGTTGAGGATCGTGCCCTCCATCGCCGCGGCGATGGTGCCGGAATAGGTCACGTCCTCGGCGACGTTCTGGCCGCGGTTGACGCCTGACAGCACGAGGTCCGGCCCGTGATCGGCCAGGATGTGGCGCACGCCGAGGATCACGCAATCGGAGGGCGTGCCCTTCACCGCGAAGCGCTTCTCGGAGATGTGGCGCAGGCGAAGCGGATCGTTGAGCGACAGCGAGTGCGAGACGCCGGACTGGTCGGTCTCGGGCGCGACCACCCAGACGTCGTCGGACAGCGTGCGGGCGATGCCCTCCAGCGTCTCCAGGCCCGGCGCGTGGATGCCGTCGTCGTTGG
>CAZZZJ010000510.1:0-3065 GCA_964658355.1 Beijerinckiaceae bacterium | reverse complement strand
CGGATGACGAGGTCGCGGGCGGCGACCAGCATCCCGGGGGTGCAGTAGCCGCACTGGAGCGCGTGTTCGCGGTTGAAGGCGGCGCGCAGTTCGCCGGCGATCGGATCGTCGTCGAGGCCCTCGATGGTGGTGACGACGCTGCCCTCGCAGGCGGCCCCGAGGGTCAGACAGGCGCGGGCCGGCTCGCCGTCGAGCAGCACCGTGCAGGCGCCGCAGACGCCGTGCTCGCAGCCGAGATGGGTGCCGGTGAGGTCGAGGGTATCGCGCAGCAGGTCGGCCAGATGCGTGCGCGGCTCGGCCTCGGTGCGGACGGCACGGCCGTTCACCGTGAGCATCAGCGGCGTCCGGTCGTCGCGGGCGAGGGCCGCCGTGTTCATGCGGCCTCCGTCAGGCGTACCGGTGCGGGCCGCGCCGCCTGCGCCACGGCGCGGGCGAGCACGGTGACGTGGACGTGGCGGTCGATCGCCTCAAGCATACCCGCCTGCCGCAGGGCGTCGTCGGCCGCCCGCGCGTCGAAGCGCTCCGAGAAATCCGCGCCGATGCGGCCGCCGAAGAGCGGGCGGGCGTCGGCCAGCAGGAGCGGCGCCCGCTCGATCGCGCCGATCACCACCCGTCCATGCCCAGCTTGGTGGTCGATCAGGACGGCACCGATGGCGTGGGCGAACTCGCCGATCTTCGAACAGTGCTTGACGTAGCCCCATGCGAGGCCTTGCGGCATCGCGGGGATCCGCACGGCGACCAGCATCTCGCCGGGCTCCAGGGCCACGTCGAGGGCGCCGCGGACGAAGGCGTCGAGGGCGAGCCGGCGGCGCCCGTATCGCGAGGCCAGCTCGACCTCTGCCCGAAGCGCGATCAGCGTCGTGACCCAGTCGGCGGCGGGGTCGGCGTGGACGAGGCTGCCGCCGACGGTGCCGCGGTTGCGCACGGGACGGTAGGCGATGGCCGAGGCGACGCGCGCCATGGCGCCGCCGGTCACGTCCGGCACCCGGCCGTCCTCGATGTCGGCATGCGTGACGCAGGCGCCGAGCACCAGGGTCGCGCCGTCGAGGCTCGCCTGCCGCAGTTCGGGGATGCCGGTCACGTCGACGACCCGGTCGGGCTCGACGAGCCGCAGGTTCAGCATCGGCCCGAGCGACTGGCCGCCGGCGATCAGCTTGACCGCGCCGTCGGCCTCGGCGAGCCGATCGAGGAGCGCAGCGAGGTCGGCGGGGCGCTCGTAGGCGAAACGGGCGGCCTTCATGCGGCGGCCCTCGCACCGACGCCCGTCCGATGGCGGGCGGCGAGCACGGCCTCGACGATGCGGCGCTGGCTCATCGGCGACCGCAGCATCTCGACGCCCAGCGGCCCGAGCGCGTCGTTGATCGCGTTGGCGAGGGCCGCGGGCGGCGCGATGGCGCCGCCCTCGCCGATGCCCTTCACGCCGAACTGCGTGTAGGGGGAGGGCGTCTCCATGTGGTCGATGCGGGGATCGGGCACCTCGGCGGCGCCGGGCAGGAGATAGTCCGCGAAGGTCGAGGCGAGGGGCTGGCCGCGGTCGTCGAAGGCCATCTCCTCGTAGAGCGCCGTGCCGATGCCTTGCGCGAGGCCGCCGCAGATCTGGCCGTCGACCACCAGCGGGTTCACCAGCACGCCGCCATCCTCCACGATGACGTAGTCGAGGATCTCGACCGCGCCGAGGTCGGGATCGACGGCGACCACCACCGCGTGCGCGGCGTAGGAGAAGGTGCCGGAATCGCGCTGCGGCTTGTAGCCGGCCGTGACCTCGAGCCCCCCCGGATTCACGTCGGGCGCGAGGTCCTGCGGCCGCCGGTACCAGGTGCGGGCGATCTCCTCGAGCGACACGTCGCCCGTCGGGCCGACCACGCGTCCGGCCGCGAACCGGCACTCCGCAATCTCGGCCTGGAGCAGGTGCGCGCCGATGGCGAGCGCCCGGTCGGCCAGTTCCCGGCAGGCGGTGGCCACCGCGCCGCCGGCCATCACCATCACCCGCGAACCCCAGGAGCCGGTGGAATAGGGCGTCATCGCGGTGTCGCCGTGGACGAGTCGCGTCCGCGCGACGGGCACGCCGAGGATCTCGTGGGCGACCTGGGCGAGGGTCGTCTCCAGGCCCTGGCCGTGGGAATGGGCGCCGATGCGCAGTTCGAGGCCCCCGTCCGGGGTCAGGCGCGCGCCGGCCTGCTCGTGGCCCGGCACCATCGGGATGCCCCAGCCGGAATAGACCGAGGTGCCGTGCGCCGCCTGCTCGCAATAGATCGACAGGCCGAGGCCGACGCGGCGCCCGTCGGGCTCGCCCGCCGCCTGCCGGGCGCGCAGGGCCGGCAGGTCGATGGCCGCGAGAGCGCGATCGAGCGCCTGGGGATAGTCGCCGCTGTCGAAGTGCTTCTTGGTGATGTTGTCGAACGGCATCTGCTCGGGCCGCACGAGGTTCTTCGCGCGCACCACCCACGGCTCGATGCCGGCTTCGCGCGCCACCGCGTCGAGCACGAGTTCGAGCGCGAAGCAGACGCCGGTGCGCGCCACCCCGCGATAGGGCAGGATCGGGCACTTGTTCGTCGCCACCGACCACGTGCGGCAGCGGTAGCTCGGGAAGTCGTAGGGGCCGGGCAGGATGCTCGCGACCTGCGCCGCCTCCAGGCAGGCCGAGAACGGATAGGCGGAGTAGGCGCCGGAATCGACGGTGGCCTCGCAGTCGATGCCGCGGAGCGTTCCGTCGCGGTCGGCATAGGCCGTGATGCGGTAATGGTGCTCGCGGCAATTGGCGTTGGCGGTGAGGTGCTCGCGCCGGTCCTCCAGCCAGCGCACCGGATGGCCGCAGCGCAGGGCGAGCCATGCGAGGCAGATCTCTTCGGCGAGCAGGATGCCCTTGTAGCCGAAGCCGCCGCCGACATCGGGCGCAACGATGCGGATGCGGCCCTGCTCGATCCCGAGGCACTCGGAAAGGCCGTTGCGCACGATGTGCGGCATCTGGCTGGCGGAGTGGACGACGAGCTGGTCCATCCGGTGGTCGAGATGCACCACGGCGCCGCGCCCCTCGAGCGGCGCCATGCACTGGCGGGCGGTGGAGA
>CAZZZJ010000509.1:0-3066 GCA_964658355.1 Beijerinckiaceae bacterium | reverse complement strand
GACCGGGACGCCTTCCAGCGGATCTGGGGCTGGACCCGGGCCAATCTCATGGTCCGCCCGGACGCCCTGCTCGCGTGGCGCTGGGAGCCCGACAAGCGGCCGGGCGTGGCCGACATGAACGACGCCACCGACGGTGACATTCTGGTCGCCTGGGCGCTCGCCGAAGGGGCGGAGGCCTGGTCGGACGACGGCTACCGCCTCGCCGGCCGGCGCATCGCCGTCGACGTCGCGCGGCGCACGGTCCTCTTCAAGGCGGAGGGCGGGCCGCTGCTTCTGCCCGGCATGACCGGGTTCTCGGCCGAGGACCGGGCGGACGGCCCTGTCGTCAACCTGTCGTACTGGGTGTTCCCGGCCTTCCCGCGGCTTGCGACGCTCGCACCGGAGTTCGATTGGACACGCCTCAATGCCGCCGGGATCGACCTCGTGGGGCGTGCCCGTTTCGGTGCGTCGAAGCTGCCGACCGAGTGGATCGCGATGCGCGGCGGCGTACCCAAGCCGGCCGAGGGCTTTCCGACGACCTTCGCCTACAACGCGGTGCGCGTGCCGCTCTACCTCGCGATGGCCGGCTACGACGAGCGCAAGGCCTACGAGCCGTTCGCCAGACTCTGGTCCGCGTCCGATCCCGCAGGCCTGCCCATCCTGGACGTCACCAGCGATCAGTCGGTCGGCCGGTTGCAGGAACCCGGCTACGCGGCCGTCGCCGCCCTCGTCGCCTGCGCCGCGACGGGTACCGCACTGCCGCCCGGCTTCGCCGAACCAGCCGTATCCGAGAACTACTATCCCGCCACACTCCATCTTCTGGCGCTCGCCGCCGCCAACACGAGGTACCGCTCATGTCTCGGGCGCTGAGGCGACGTAGCGCGGCCCTTTCGCTGCTGGCGGGCCTGAGCCTGGACCTGGCGGGCGCCGCGACCGAGGCGCGGGCACAGAGCGCTCCGGACGCGGCCGGCAGCGTCCTGCGCGACGAGCGGCGCGCGCCGGTGATCCTCGGTGCGCCGGGCGCACCGTCGTCCGCGTCGGAGATCGTCGACGAAAGCGGGCTTCGCTACTACGCCGCGCAGCGTCAGACCGAGCGGGTTCAGACCGAGATCGCACGCCTCCGGCGGCGTTATCCGAACTGGACCGTGCCCACCGACCTCGACACGCTGAAGCCGAGCCCCCCGGAGGAAGCGCCCCTGTGGGACCTCTTCACCGCGGGGCGGGTCGAGGAGGTGCGCGCGGCGATCGCGGCGCGCCAGGCGGTGGATCCGGATTGGCATCCGTCGGACGATCTCGCGCGGAAGCTCAACCGTGGGACCCTGCGCGGCGAGGTCAAGGCGGCGGAGGCCAAGGGGGATTGGGACCGGATCCGCGCCCGCGTCGATGCCGCGCCGGAAACCTTGCGCAACCTCGACATCGACATCGCCTGGACCGTCGCCGAAGCCTACGCCCGCACCGGCGATCTGGCCCAGGCCGCGAATGCCTACCGCAACATTCTCTCCAGCCAGAGCGACACGGCCCTGAGGCTCGCCACCGTGCAGAAGGCGATGGCCAACCTGCCGATGGCGAAGGTCGAGCCCCTGCTCGCGACCGGACATTCGGCCGCCGACGGGAGCAACGAGTTCTACCCGATCCGCCTCGACGTGACGCGGGCGCGGATCGCGGCCGTGCTGCACGAGGAGCCGGCCGGGCAGATCGAACCCGCGGACCTCGCGGCCCTGGGCGAGGCCGTGCGCAGGGGAGCGGACCCGGCCGAACTCAGCCTGCTGGGATGGTATGCCTATCACCGCCGCCAGTTCCGCGAGGCACTCGACTGGTTCAAGGCGGCCATCGCCCGCGGCGGCGACGCGCGGATCGCCACCGGCCTCGCCCTGTCGCTCCGCGAACTCGGGCAGGAGCGCGAGGCGGAGGAAGTGGCCTATGCCTGGCGCGGCCCCTCGGTGACCAACGCTGCCCTCTACCTCGACATGATGGAGCGCCGGCTGACCCAAGCGCCGGTCGCGGCCGTCGATCCCATGCGGCTCGACCGCTTCGCCAAGCTCGTCCTGACGACGACGTCCGGCGATGGGGCACAGGCACTGGGCTGGTACGCCTACAACGCCTGCCAGTTCGAGGCCGCCGCGGACTGGTTCCAGCGTGCGAGCGCGTGGAAGCCGCAGGAAGCCGCCGTCCTGGGCTATGCTCTGACCCTGGGCCGCCTGAAGCGGGTTCGCGAGTCCCTGGAGATCATCAACCGCTACGACGGCCTGTTCCCGACGGTGGTAGACCTCGCGCTACCGCCCCAGGAGACGCAGGCGGCCGGACCCTGCGATCCCGTTCGCGATCCGGCGATCGCGCGCCCCACCGCCGCCCTCCAGGCCCGCGTTCCAAAACCGACGCCGACGCCGACGACCTTGCGGACCCTGCCCGTGCGGCGGGGCGAGTTTCCGCTGGCCGTCGCGGCCGAGAATCCGCTGCGTTTCCCCGAGCCGTCCGAGCGCGGCCGCGACGCCGACTTCCTGCGCGAGCCCCGGGCGACGCAACCTCTGGTCGCCCGCCGCGTTCCCGGGATTCCCGCCATGCCGTACGAACGCTACGGCTTCACCCTGCTTCCGGCTTGGAACGGGCTCGACCGCCCGACGCCGCAGGCCGGGCTGTCGATGCCGCCGGCCGGCACGCTCGCCCATGCCGACACCCCGAGCCCCGCGTCGGGGGGGCCGTCCCGCGTCGCCGAGGCCCATGACGGCGACCGCTTCGGTCCCTTCGAGTCCGCCGCGGGCAGATCCCGCCTCGACCCTCGCAGCACGGGACCGGACCGATGACCCGGATGTCGACCCTCCGCGTCGCTCGCAACCTCGGCCGCTCCGGCGGCGTCCTGCTGCTGACCGGCCTGCTCGCGGCCTGCAACACCGCGCAGGACGCACGCGGACGGATGGCGTTCGGCTCCAACGCCTACACCGCCCTCGAAGGGTCGCCCCGGCGGGTGCCGCTCGTCTCGCTGCCTGATGCCGGGCCGGCCGTCCTCGTCGAGGAGACCCGCCGCCCCGGCGGCCTGCATCAACGGATCGTCTTCGGCCGTGACGGCAGCAGCCGGGCCGATCTGACCAT
>CAZZZJ010000508.1:0-3070 GCA_964658355.1 Beijerinckiaceae bacterium | reverse complement strand
TGAAAGCGCGCGGACTATAGCCAGGGGCGACCCGAAAGCAACGCCGGGCGTCCCCCCGGCCTCACATCGCCCGGACTTCACACGGCCGGGACTCACATCGCGCGAGCGACCAGCAGGATCGCCGCCACGAGCGTCACCAGCAGGGTGGCGATCATCGCGCCGCCGCGGCAGGCGAACTGGCGCGGCGAATTCACCGGCGCGAACATGCCCACCGGGTGCAGCAGGCGCGCGACGAGCAGCACGGTCAGCAGGGTCACGACGATCCAGTGCCGGCTTCCGCCCGCCTCCAGAAGGGCGATGAGGCCGAGCCCCATCGGCACATATTCCGAGAAGTTGCCGTGCGAGCGGATGCGCCGCTGCAACGCATCCTGGCCGCCGTCGCCCACGAGGACATTGCCGGTCAGGCGCCCTCCGATCACCCAGGCGGAGAGCCCGATGTAGAGCAGGGCCAAGAGGCCGGCGAACAGGGCGGTGGTGGCTGGAAAGATCAAGGGGCGGCTCCGATGGAAGGTCGCGCGGACAACGCGGATCGCCCCGCGCCGTTGCAGCGATCGCCTTGGTTGCAGCGAGCCGCCTGCGCGCGTAGGCCCGTGCCACCCGCGGCCCACCTGAACCGATCCGCCATGACGCAAGCCACTACCCTCGATACGTTGCTCCCGCTCCTGGAGCGCATCGCGACCGCCCTCGAGCGCACCGCCCCGCCCACGCGGCCCGAGATCGACATGACGGCGGCCGATGCCTTCCTCTGGGGGCCCGAGCGCCGGCTGATCCCGGTGCCGCGGGTGAACCGCGTCGAGATGGGCCTGCTCACCGGCATCGACCGGGCGCGCGACACGCTCGCCGAGAACACCGAGCGCTTCGCGCGCGGTCTGCCGGCCAACAACGCGCTGCTCTGGGGCGCGCGCGGCATGGGCAAGTCGTCGCTCGTCAAGGCGGTGCATGCCGAGATCAACGCCCGCCGCGCGGAGGGTGCCCTGCCGATGAAGCTCGTGGAGATCCACCGCGAGGACATCGAGGCGCTGCCCGACCTGATGGCTTTGCTCCGCCCCGACCCGCATCGCTGGGTGGTGTTCTGCGACGACCTCTCGTTCGATGCCGACGACACCTCCTACAAGTCGCTCAAGACGGCACTCGACGGCGGCATCGAGGGCCGGCCGGCCAACGTGCTGTTCTACGCCACCTCGAACCGTCGCCACCTGCTCGCCCGCGAGATGGTCGAGAACGAGCGCTCCACCGCGATCAATCCCGGCGAGGCCGTGGAGGAGAAGGTCTCGCTCTCCGACCGCTTCGGCCTGTGGCTCGGCTTCCACAAATGCAGCCAGGACGAGTACCTCGCGATGATCCGCGCCTATGCCGAGCGCCACGCGCTTCCGGTCGAGCCGGACGCTCTCCGGGCCGAGGCTTTGGAATGGGCGACCACCCGCGGCTCGCGCTCCGGCCGCACGGCCTTCCAGTTCATCCAGGATCTCGCCGGACGGCTCGGTCGGACGCTCGACTGATTTTTCTGGGACGATCGTCCTGCCGCATCGCCGCAGGTGCTTGCCGTGCGGCGACCGCGCCCGAGCTTGCGTTCCGAGCGATCCGCCCGTTGGCGGGCGACCACACGGGACGAGGCTGACATCATGGGTTTGTTCGACGTGTTCCGCACCGCGCTGGCCCGGGCGGAAGCGCGGATCGACGCGATGGGCGGCGACGGCCTGCCGATGGCCTTCGCCAAGATCTATCCCGGCGGTCTGCCGGCGTTCCTGGACGCGTTGCGCGAGGCCGGCCATGGAACGGCGGTCGCCTCCTGGCTCGGAACGGGCGCCAACGCCGCCCTAACGGCCGGCGCCTACGCGGCGCTGCTCTCGCCCGAGGCGCTGGCGCGCTTCGCCGCCGACCTCGGCATTCCGGAAGCCCGCGTCCCGACGGCGCTCGCCGAGTTCCTCCCCGGTGCGGTCGACCGTCAGAGCCGAGACGGGACGCTGTCGCCGCAGCGGCAGTTCTCGACGCAGGTGGCCTGAGGCAGAGCCCCAGTTAGACTACGGCCACGATTCGGCGAGGAGCCACGCGATGAGCCTGTTCGATACCCTCAAGTCGGCACTCGGCGGGAGCCTGGGCCAGGCCGCCGTCGAGGCGTTGCCCTCCATCGTCGAGCGGGTGCTGCCGGGCGGCCTCCAGGGGCTGCTGAATGAGCTCCAGAGCTCGGGCTACGCCGCGCAGGTGAACTCGTGGCTCGGCCGCGGCGCGAACGAGCCGATCACCGCGGAGGACCTGCGCAGGGTCATGGACAACGATCAGGTCCGGCAGATCGCGGACAAGCTCGGGATCCCGACCGATCAGGTCCTCGCGGTGCTGGCGAAGGTGCTGCCCGCGGCGGTCGACCATCACAGCCCCGACGGGACGCTCCAGACGCCAAGTTCCTGAATGCAGCGAGGGCGGCCCTCGCGGACCGCCCTCGCTCGGTGTCTCGGCAGGTGCCTCAGTTGCTCGCGAGCTGCGACATCGGATCGATCGGCGAGCCGCTCTTGCGGATCTCGAAGTGGAGCTGTGGCGAGGTGACGTTGCCCGAGGCGCCGGACTTGGCGATCGTCTGGCCGCGCTTCACCTTCTCGCCGGGCTTCACGTCGAGTTCGCCGTTGTGGGCGTAGGCCGACACGTAACCGTTGGAGTGGCGCACCAGCACCAGCTTG
Source organism: Beijerinckiaceae bacterium (assembly GCA_964658355.1). GTDB lineage: Bacteria > Pseudomonadota > Alphaproteobacteria > Rhizobiales > Beijerinckiaceae > Methylobacterium. The sequence continues at coordinate 398 of CAZZZJ010000508.1, read as the reverse complement.
CCGTAGCCCTTCACGTCCGAACCGGCATAGGCGACGGTGCCGTCCTCGGCCGCCTTCACCGCCGTGCCCTCGGGCACCGCGATGTTGATGCCCTCGTTGCCCGAGGAACCGTAGCCCGAGATCACCCGGCCCTTGGCGGGCCAGCGGAAGGTCTGGTCCGGTGCGGCGGGCGCCGCGGCGGCGACCGAGCCGGTGCTGGCGGGCTCGACCTTCGCCGCGACGACGGTCTTGACCGGCTCCGGCTTGGCGGCGGCGACCTTCTCGGCCGCAGCCTTCTCCGATGCGGCCTTCTCCGAGGCGACCTTGGCCGCCTTCGCTTCGGCGAGCTTCCGGGCCGCGTCCTTGGCGGCGTCCGCCTTTGATTGCTTGGCTTCCGCCTCGGCCTTGCGCGTCGCCTC
>CAZZZJ010000507.1:0-3084 GCA_964658355.1 Beijerinckiaceae bacterium | reverse complement strand
CGGAATAGACGCGGTAGGTCTTGTTCTGGACGGTGAGCACGCCGAGCGTGTTGCCCGCCCGCAGCAACGGAACACCGAGGAAGGCGTGATACGCCTCCTCCCCCGTCTCGGGACGGTAGGAGAAGGCCGGATGGGTCTGCGCGTCCGAGAGCGAGAGCGGCTCGGCCGTCTGGGCGATCAACCCGACGAGGCCCTCGTCGGCGCGCATCCGGGTGAGATGGACAGCCTCGCGGTTGAGGCCTTCCGTCGCGAACAGTTCGAGGGTGTTGTCGTCGCGCAGGACGTAGACCGAACACACCTCGGCGATGACGTTGGCGGCGATGACCACGACGATGCGGTCCAGGCGTGCCTGGGGGCTGACCGGCTCCGCCATGGCCTCGCGGAGGCGGCGCAGCAGCAGGCGCGGGCCTCCGGGCGCAGCGGGCATCGTCTGATCAATCCCCTGTCAGCGCGACGCCGCGAATCGGCGCCGGGCAACCTCAGGTCGAACCCGTCGGACGGGCCTGCGAGGCTCAGGCCTGATCTAGGCCGTATAACGAGTGGAGCGTGCGGACGGCAAGCTCGGTATAGGCCGCATCGATCAGGACCGAGAACTTGATTTCGGAGGTCGTGATGGCCCGGATGTTGATGCCCTTGTCGGCCAGCGCCCGGAACGCCTTGGCCGCGACGCCCGCGTGGCTGCGCATCCCGACCCCGATCGCCGACACCTTCACCACGTCGGTCGCGCCCTCGATCTGGGCGTAGCCGATGGTCGCGTGCGCCCGGTCGAGCACCGTCCGCGCGCGATCGTAGTCGGCGGCCGGGACGGTGAAGGTCATGTCGGTGGTCGACTGGTCGCCGGACACCGTCTGGATGATCATGTCGACGTTGATGTTGGCGTCTGCGAGCGGGCCGAAGATCGCCGCGGCGACGCCGGGGCTGTCCTTGACGCGGCGAAGCGTGATCTGCGCCTCGTCCCGCGCGAAGGCGATCCCGGTGATGATCTGCTGTTCCACGTCTGTGTCCTCGTCGCAGATGAGGGTGCCGGGGCGCGCGGCGTCCGGCGGATCGAAGGAGGAGCGCACCGTGGTCGGCACCCGGTGGACCATGGCGAGTTCGACCGAGCGGACCTGAAGCACCTTGGCACCGAGGGATGCCATCTCCAGCATCTCCTCGAAGGTCACGCGTTCCATGCGCCGGGCCTTCGGAACGACGCGCGGGTCGGTGGTGTAGACCCCGTCGACGTCCGTGTAGATGTCGCAGCGCTCGGCGCCGATGGCGGCGGCGATGGCGACGGCGCTGGTGTCGGAGCCGCCGCGCCCGAGCGTCGTGATCCGGCCGGTCTCGGCGTGAATGCCCTGGAAGCCGGCGATGACCGCGACCTCGCCGCGCTTGAATCCGGCGTCGAGCCGTGCGCCGTCGATGTCTTCGATGCGCGCCGAGCCGTGGGCGTCCGAGGTGAGGATCGGCACCTGCCAGCCCTGCCAGGACCGCGCCGGAATGCCGGCCTTCCGCAGCGCGATGGCCAGCAAGCCCGACGTCACCTGTTCGCCCGACGCGACGACGGAATCGTATTCGGCGGCGTCGTATTCGCTGTCCGCATCCTTCACCCAGCCGACGAGCTCGTTGGTCTTGCCCGACATCGCCGAGACCACGACCGCGACCTCGTAGCCGGCCGCGACCTCGCGGGCGACGTGGGCGGCCACGTTGCGGATGCGCTCGATGTTGGCGACGGAGGTGCCGCCGAATTTCATCACCAGACGGGGCATGCAGCGTCCGCGTTTCTCAAACTTCGTCGATCGACCGGTCCGGACGTTTGCGAGCGGGGACGCCCGGCGGCCGCGATGGTTTGCCGATCGGCCTGACCGACGGCTGTACCGCACCGGCGTCCGGCGGGTACAAGCGGGGTCGGGGGCTGTCAACACGCCGCCCAGTTCGAGCCCGCATGCGGATGGGTCAGGCCTCGTTCGCGCGGCCGACGCGTTCAGGCGGCCACGCGGTTGAAGGAGCACGGATGAGCATCGACGAGACCGCCACTGCAAGCATCGGGTCGATCGATCGTGCCGAGGTAGCGCGGTTCGATGCCCTGGCTGCGACGTGGTGGGATCCGCGCGGGCCGATGCGGGTGCTGCACCGCTTCAATCCCGTCCGCCTCGCCTACATCCGCGACGCAATCTGCAAACATTACGCGCGCTCCTCCGAGACGCCCTTCGCGCTCGACGGGCTTTCCATCGTCGACGTCGGCTGCGGCGGCGGCGTCCTGTCGGAGCCGCTGGCGCGTCTGGGCGCCGACGTCACCGGCCTCGATCCGGCGGTGCAGAACATCGCCGCCGCGCGCCGTCATGCCGAGGCGGAGGGCATCGCCGTGAATTACCGGGCCGAGACCATCGAGGCGGTGGTGGCGGCCGGGCGGTCGTTCGACGTGGTGCTGATCATGGAGGTGATCGAGCACGTATCCGACATGCACGCCTTCGTCCGGACCGCGGCGTCAGCGGTGAAACCCGGCGGCCTGCTGTTCGCCGCAACGCTGAACCGGACGATGCGATCCTTCGCGCTCGCCATCGTCGGCGCGGAGTACGTTCTCGGCTGGCTGCCGAAGGGCACTCACGATTGGGAGAAGTTCGTGACCCCGGCCGAACTGTCGGCAGCGCTTCGCGCCGGCGGCCTGTCGGTGACCGACACTACGGGCGTCGTCTACAACCCGCTCACCGACGGCTGGCGGGCGAGCCGCGACACGGCAGTGAACTATATGCTGGCGGCGGAGCGCCCGCTCTAGGACGCGGCCGTCCCTGCCCTGCACGCGAAGCTCGAAGGAAACGAAATGCTCGAGAAGATTCCTGCTGCTTTCGGCCGGGCGCTGTCCGGCGTGAAGGCCGGCCTCGAGAAGACGGCCTATCACGCCGCGTTTGCGGAGGCGCCGGAGACGGTCGCCCTGACGAGCACGGCGTTCGCGAATGGCGGTGTGCTGCCGGCCCGCTTCACCGCGGACGGCGATGGGACTTCGCCCCCGCTCGCCTGGAGCGCCCTGCCCGCGGGCACGGTCGGCGTCGCGATCCTGGCCGAGGACGCCGACAGCCCGACGCCGCAGCCGTTGGTCCACCTGAT
>CAZZZJ010000506.1:0-3098 GCA_964658355.1 Beijerinckiaceae bacterium | reverse complement strand
AGGACGCCGGAGGCGACCACCGCCCCGCCGAGCATCGGTGCCACGACCGTCCGGCGGGTGCCGGCCGCGATCAGGCCCAATCCGATCCCGGCAGCGTGGAGGAGTGCGGTGCCGGCGAGGAACCCGAATCCGTAGACGAGGCCCGAGGCGGTCTCCGGCATCTCCGCGCCGTGGGCGTAGCCGTGGAACACGGCGAAGCCGCCCACGAGGCCGGCGAGCGCCGCGACCGGAAGCCCGAGACCGAACAGGGCCGCGAGGCCGAAGGCGACGAGGGAGAGGGCGATGCCCGCCTCGGCCAGCGGCAGGGCGATGCCGGCCATGCCGATTCCCGCGCCCGCCGCCATCAGCGCGAGGAAGGCCGCGGGCAGGGCCCACAGCGCCCGGCCGCCGCGCAGGCCTGCGAGCAGCCCGACCGCGACCATGGCGAGGACGTGGTCGGCCCCGCTCACCGGATGCAGGAAGCCGTGGACGAGGCCGGCGGCCTCGCCGTGACCGGGATGGGCGAGCGCCGCCTGCGGCAGCAGGACGAGGGCGGGAAGAGCGAGGGCGGCGAGGCGCTTCATGGCAGATCCTGGTGCGGGGTCGCGTCGAGCGTCGGAGGGGGCCGGAGACCGGGTCGGCGAGGCGAGACTATGGGCGGCCGAACGGCTTGGCAAAGGTCACTCCATCGTCGGGGCGAGCGTCTTCACGCCCGGCACGTCCTCGCCGAGCCACGCCGCGTTCTTGGCGGTGCCGTCGAAGGTCGCGCTGGTCTTGAACAGCTCGTACTTGCCCTCCAGCGCATAGGGGCGGCTGCGCCCGAGCAGCTCGGCGACCGCCGTCTTGTCCATCGGGCGGAACGTCTTCACCGCCTCGAACGCCTGGTCGAGGTCGCGCTGGCTCTGGATGCCGGTGATCAGCACCGAGACCGGCAGGTTGAGTCCGAAATGCAGGTACTCGATCGGCTTGATCGGCGCATCGCTCTTCAGGATGACGCCGTCGCCGAAGGTCTTCATGCCGAGCGCGGCGATGCCGTTCTGGACGAGGTAGGGCAGGACGAGATGGCCGAACGAGCGGAAATGCGCGTCCATCACGTTCAGCGGCATCTGCACCGAGTCGAACCGGAACCCGCGCTCGTGGGCGACCGCCAGCATCTGCAGGTGGATGCGCGGGTCCTTGTGGCCGGTGAAGCCGATGTAGCGCAGCTTGCCCGCCTGCCGCGCCTCGACGAAGGCTTCCATCGCGCCGCCCTCCGCGAAGACCCGGTCCGGGTCGTCGTAGCGCAGAATCTCGTGATGCTGGACGAGGTCGATCCGATCGGTGCGCAGGCGATGCAGCGAGGCGTCGATCTGCTTCATCGCCTCCTCCTTGGTGCGCCCGTCCATCTTGGACATCAGGAACACCTTGTCGCGCCGGCTGCCGTCCTGCAGCGCAGCACCCATGCGCAGCTCGGAGCGGCCCTCGTTGTAGTCCCAGCAATTGTCCATGAAGGTGATGCCGCGCTCGATCCCCTGGTGGATCAGCCGCGTGGCCTCGTCGTCCGTCACGGCGCTCTTGCCGAGGTGGAAACCACCCATCCCGATCGCCGAGATCTTGTCGGAATGCCGCCCGAACGCCCGGTAGAGCATCTCGCCGCGGCGCTCGCCCGGATCGTTGACGAGGGGCAGGGCGGCCGGGTCGTCCGGGCGGTTGCCGGGCAAAGCCGTCGAATCGACGGCCGCGGTGGCGCTTCCGCCGGCGGCGGCAAGGCCCGCGCCGACGACGGCGCTCTGAAGGAAGCTGCGGCGTTCCATGGGATTCTCCTGGGTTCGGGCGGCGGATCGGTTCAGCCGGCCGCCCGGAGGCGGTCGGCCGCATGAATCAGGCGCAACGCGGCGCAGGCCGCGCCGTAGCCGTTGTCGATGTTGACGACGGTGAGACCCGGGGCGCAGCTCGCGAGCATCGCGTCGAGGGCCGTGCGGCCGCCCTCGGCGACGCCGTAGCCGACCGAGGTCGGCACGCCGATCACCGCTCCGGCGACGAGGCCGCCGAGCACGCTCGGCAGCGCCGCATCCATGCCGGCGACGCAGATCACCACCGGATGCGCGCGGATCTCCTCCAGGCGGCGGGTCAGCCGCCACAGCCCGGCGACGCCGACATCGGCGACGAGCGTCGCGGCGCATCCCTGGTAGGCCAGGGTCCGCAACGCCTCGCGGGCCACCGGCACGTCGGAGGTGCCGGCGGCGACCACGGCGATGCGCGCCGGCCCGTCCACCGGCCGGGCCGCGCCGAACACCGCCGTGCGCGAGACCGGGCAGTAATCGAGCGCCGCGCGATGGACGGCCCGCAGGGCGGCCTGCTTGTCCGGGTCGAGTCGGGTGAGCAGGAAGCGCGCCGCGCGCGCGGCCGCCGCGTCGAGGATGGCGTCGATCTGCACGGCCGACTTGCCGGCGCAGAACACCGCTTCCTCAAGGCCGATCCGCTCGGAGCGGTCGAAATCGAGGGTGAATTCGTCGGCGACGCTCATGCTCCGGCCCCGCGGCCGACGAGGAAGGCGCTGCCGGTGCGGTACGGCTCGAACCGGATGGCGCCCCCGGCGATGCGTCCCGGCGCCTGCGCCGCGATCCAGGTTTCGAGACGCCGACGCGCCGGGCCGTCGAGCGCCGCGAGGCTCGCGGGGTCGAGCTCGACCACGATCCCGCTCGCGCGCACGCGGCAGCGGACGGCCTGGCGCGCATCGGCCCGCGAAGCCACCAGGGTGCCGACCCGGCGCTCGACAGCGTGGATGAAGGCCAGGGTCTCCGGCTCGATGCGGATCCCGGTCTCGACCCGGCTCGACAGGCAGGGGGCGGAGGGCAGCTCGGCGACCGCGCCGAGGCCGAGGTCGCGGCTCAGGTCGCGCACGGCCGCCTTGTCGAGGCCGGCCTCGACATAGGGATGGCGCACGCCGTGCCCGGCCGCGGCATCGAGGCCGGGGCGGTACTCGCCGAGGTCGTCGAGATTCGCGCCCGAGGCCATCGTCCGGTCGGTGACGCGGGCAATCGCGCCGTAGAGGTTGGTCTTGCAGAAGAAGCAGCGGTTGACCGGGTTGGCGCGGTAGGCCGGATCGGAGAACTCGCCGGCCTCGATCACCCGCAGGC
>CAZZZJ010000505.1:0-3099 GCA_964658355.1 Beijerinckiaceae bacterium | reverse complement strand
CGCCCAACCGCTCGGGCATGTTCTTCGCCGATCCGGACCCCGCCTCGATCGCCGCCTGCGTCCGCGACTTCACGGAGCAGGAGGGCACGTTCTCGCGCGCCGCCTGCCGCATCCAGGCGGCGCAGTTCGCCCCGGACGTGTTCCGCACCCGGTTCGCCGACTTCGTCGATGCGGAGATGGCCCTCCACCACGACCTCGGCGCCGGCCGGGAGCGCTCGGGCCATCGCCTCAAGGCCCTGGCCTGAGACACCCGTCCCGGCCGGCCCGCGCGAAGCGGCCGAACCTCCCCTTCACCTCGCAAGGCTCCGCGACCGTTTTCGCGGACCGGCGCCAGACCCGGTGGTCGACGATGACGACGTCCTACCTCAACCCCGTACAGGCGGCCGCCCCGGGCGAGCCGCGCGCAGCCGAGACCGGCCAGGTCTTCGGCCCGGCCGGCCCGATCGCGAAGGTCTGGCGTCGACGCGGCCTGTTCGCGACGGTCTTCGCCGGTGTCATGACCGTGGCGATCGTGCTGCTCATGGCAGCGCCGGTGCAGTACGTCGCGGTCGGATCGGTGATCGTGGCCGAGCCGGAGCCCGGCAACAACAATGCCAACGCCTCCGTCGCCTGGATCCAGAAGCTCGGCGACCCGGCCGACATCGAGAGCCAGATGCTGGTGATCCGCTCGCCCCGGATCATGCGCCTCGTCGCCTCCGGCGACGTCGTCGAGAAGGTCGTGGCCGAGTGCCGCCAAGCCGCGCGCGACGGCCTCCTCGCGCGGCTGATGCCGCCGAAGGACGACGGCTGCGAGAAGCTGCGCGGCAGCACCGACCTGCTGGTCGACTACCTGCAGCGCCGCTTCGCCGTCACCGCCGCCGGCCGTTCGCGCGTGATCAACATCGCCTACCGCTCGCCCAGCGCCGAGACCGCCCAGGCGCTGACCAACGCGCTGATCACCGCCTTCCTCGACGACCAGCGCGGCGTCCTCGCCAACAGCCGCGAGGCGGCCACCGAGTGGCTGTGGAAGGAAATCCGCCAGCTCGACGCGTCCCTGCGCGACGACGAGGCCAAGATCCAGGCCTTCCGCCGCCGCAAGGGCCTGATGTCGGGGGCGAACGCGCCGATCACCTCCGAACGGCTGACCGTCATCAATCAGCAACTTTCCGCCGCCGAGACCGCCAAGGCCGACGCCGCCGCGCGGCTCTCCGAGATCAACGCCGACCAGGCCCGGGGCTCGATCAACGCCCCGGCGGTGCTGGCGAGCCGCACGATCGGCGACCTCAAGCAGCAGATGAACGTGGTGGCCGCGCAGATCGCCAACACCGGCACGGTGCTGGGGCCGAACCACCCGACGCTGCAGGCGATGCGGACGGAACTGGCGGGCCTGAAGCTGCGCGTCGACCGGGAGGTCGCGAGCATCAGCGCCGGCCTGAAGAAGACCTTCGACGCGTCGAGCGCGCTCGCCAAGTCGCTGCGCCAGCAGATGGAGACCGCGAAGGCCGAAGCCGCCTCCGCGATGGACGACGAATCCGTCGTGGCCGGCATGGTGCGCAACACCGAGATCAAGCGCGGCCAGTACAACGACCTGTACAAGCGCGCCAACGAACTCGAGACCGAGCGCCGCATCCTCGTCGGCAGCACCCGCCTCGTCAGCCTCGCGGAGGTTCCGGCGGGGCCGGTCACCCCGAAACCCATCCTGTTCCTGGGCGCGGGCTTCGTCCTGGCCTCGGTGCTGGCCTCGGCCGCCGCGCTGCTGCGCGAACGCGCCGACCGCAGCGTGCGGACCTCGACGCAGCTCGCGGCCGTCGCCCACGCCCCGGTCTTCGCCCAGCTTCCGCACCTGCGCCCCGCCGGCGGGACCGCGCTCCTCGGCCGGATCGGCACCGCCGCCGGCGAGCTGACGCTGGCCGCGGCCTTGCGCGACGCGCGCAGCGATCCGCTGATGCAGCAGGTCCTGCGCAACCTCGGGGCCCGGCTGATGCTGGCCGGCACCGACGGCCGGAGCCGCGCGATCCTGCTTACCTCGGCCGCGCCCGGGGAGGGCAAGTCCTTCACCACGCTCGCCCTGGCCCAGCTCAACGCGGCGAGCGGGCGCCGCGTCCTCGTCATCGAATGCGACCTGCGCCGCCCGGTCTTCGAGACCGCACTGAACCTGGCCCCCGGCCCGGGCCTCGCCGGCGTGCTGCGCGGCGAGAACCTGCCGCGGGAAGCGGTGGTCGAGACGGCGACGCCCAACCTCGACGCCATCCCGGCCGGCTCGCCGACGACGGAGTCGACGGAACTGCTGATGGGCAAGCGGATGACCGAGCTGCTGATCTGGGCGCGCAAATACGACCTCGTGCTGATCGACAGCCCGCCCGCGGCGATCCTGATGGACGCCCACGTCCTCGCGCGGCAGGTCGACGGCGTCCTGTGCTGCACCCGCTGGGGCCGGTCGCAGGTCTCGGCGATCAGCGCCACCGTCAACGGCCTGCGGGAGGCCGGCGGCGACGTGTTCGGCCTCGCGATCACCATGGTGCGGGCGGACGATCATCCGTTCTACGAGAGCGGGCAAGAGCCGGCTCGCCGCTATCTCGGAGCCGCGTGATGGGCGCTCCGCGGGTGCTGTTCGTCAATCACACCAGCACGATGTCGGGCGCCGAGATGGTGCTGTGCGACGCCGTGAAACCCTGGCGCGGCGCCACCGCCTTCCTGTTTGAGGACGGGCCCCTCGACAAGGCGATGCGGGAGCGGGGGCTCGCGGTCGTCCGCGCGCCGTACGGGTCCGGGTTGTCGGCCTTGCGCCGCGACGGCTCGCTCTGGCGCGCGATCCCGCTGGCCGGGCGCCTGGTCGCGACGGTCCTCGGCCTCGCGCGGACCGCGCGGCGGCACGACGTCGTCTACGCCAACTCGCAGAAGGCGTTCGTCCTCTCGGCCCTGGCCACGACCCTCGTGCGCCGGCCGCTGATCTGGCACCTGCACGACATCCTCGACGGCGCGCATTTCGGGACCGCGCAGCGCGGGCTTCAGATCCGTCTCGCCAACGCCCGCGCGGCCCTGGTCGTGGTGCCCTCGAAGGCGGCGGCCGACGCCTTCGTCGCCGCGGGCGGCCGCCGGGACCTCGTCGAGGTGGTCGCC
>CAZZZJ010000504.1:0-3108 GCA_964658355.1 Beijerinckiaceae bacterium | reverse complement strand
TCGGCGGCTTCGAGGAAGGCGGGGCCGTTCGAGGCGTCGCGGGCGGCGGCCGTGGCGAGCACGAAGAGGCGCGAGACCCGCATCGTGACGCAGAGCACTCGAAACCGGGCGAGCGCGGCGAGCGCGCGGCGGATCGCGTCGTCGTTCAGGCGTCCGGTGGTCAGGACGTTGCGTCCGAGGCCGCACAGGACCTTCTCGTTGTAGAGCGGCGTCGGCGCCCGGCTCAACCCCTCGTAGGCGACGAGGCGGACCGAGTTCGAACCGATGTCGATGATCGCGACGGGCGCGTTGACCAAGGCCGGCTCCCGGTCGGCGGAGTGGGCGAGCGTGAGGTTGGCGCGATGGGGACCCAAGCAACGACCTCGCTGTACAATACCGATCGGCTCGTCGAACGCACCGGCCGCGACCCGCCGGCGCGATCCGCGCCGACCGATCCGTGTATCCGGCGAGGGGCCGGACGATCAGCCCCGCTGTGCGCGGCGACTGAGAGCCCGCGGGCTCGACTTCTTCGACGACTTGCCACGGCCGGACAGGCTCGGGTTCGTCATGAAATACTTGTGCGCGTTGAACGGTTCCTCGCCCTCGGCGGGATGGATACGTTCGCTGCCGCCCGATGCCAGTACACGCCAGCTCTGGCGGTTGTCGAGGAGGTTGGCCAGCATGATCTGGTCGAGAACCTGTTGATGGACCGTGGGGTTGCCGATCGGCAGCAGCGACTCGACGCGGCGATCGAGGTTGCGGCTCATCAGGTCGGCCGAGGAGATGTAGACGGTCGCCTTCGGGTGCGGCAGCCCGACGCCGTTGCCGAAGGCGTAGATACGCCCGTGCTCCAGGAACCGCCCGACGATCGACTTGACGCGGATGGTCTCCGACAGGCCCGGCACGCCCGGCCGCAGGCAGCAGATGCCGCGGACCACGCAATCGATCTGCACGCCCTCCTGCGAGGCGTCATAGAGCGCGTCGATGATCTGCGCGTCGACCAGCGAATTGCATTTGATCCAGATCGCCGCCGGGCGGCCCGCCCTGGCGTGGGCGGCCTCCGCCTCGATGTCGGCCAGGAGCCGCGCCTTGGCGGTGAGCGGCGAGACCGACATCCGCTCCAGTTGCGCCGGCTCGGCATAGCCGGTGATGAAGTTGAAGATCTTCGAGACGTCGCGCGCCACCGCCGGGTCGGCGGTGAAGAACGACAGGTCGGTGTAGATGCGCGCCGTGATCGGGTGATAGTTGCCGGTCCCGACGTGGCAGTAGGTGACGAGCTTGTCGCCTTCGCGACGCACCACCATCGACAGCTTGGCGTGGGTCTTCAGCTCGACGAAGCCGAACACCACCTGCGCGCCGGCCTTTTCGAGGTTGCGCGCCCAGCGGATGTTGGCCTCCTCGTCGAACCGGGCCTTGAGCTCGACGAGCGCCGTCACCGACTTGCCGAGCTCTGCCGCCTCCGCGAGCGCCGCGACGATCGGCGAGTTGGAGGAGGTGCGATAGAGCGTCTGCTTGATCGCGACGACGTTCGGATCGCGCGCGGCCTGCGCGAGGAACTGCACCACCGAATCGAACGATTCGTAGGGGTGGTGGACGCAGAAATCCTTCTGGCGGATCGCCGCGAACACGTCTCCCCCGCTCTCGCGGATGCGCTCGGGGAAGCGGGGGTTGTAGGGCTTGAACTTGAGGTCGGGCCGGTCGATCCCGACGATCTGCGACAGCTCGTTGAGCGCCAGCATGCCCTCGACGATGAAGACCGCGTCCTGGCCGATCTCCAACTCGTCGCAGACGAAGCTGCGCAGGTCCTCCGGCATGCCGGACTCGACCTCGAGCCGGATGACGATGCCGCGGCGGCGCTGCTTCAGCGCGCTCTCGAAATGCAGGACGAGGTCCTCGGCCTCCTCCTCGATCTCGAGGTCGGAATCGCGGATCACGCGGAAGGCGCCCTGCCCCTTCACCAGGTAGCCCGGGAACAGCCGGCCGGTGAACAGGACGATCACCTGCTCGATGGCGATGAAGCGCGCCACCCCGTCGTCCTCGATCGACGGCAGTCGGACGAATCGGTCGAGCACGCCCGGCATGCGGATCAGCGCGCGCAGCACCCGGCCGTCACGCGGCCGCATCAGCATCAGCGCGATCGTGGTGCCGAGGTTCGGGATGAAGGGAAACGGGTGGGCCGGGTCGATCGCCAGCGGCGTCAGCACCGGGAAGACGTGGTTGAGGAAGTACTCCTCCAGCCACGCGGCGTGCTCGGGGCGCAGGGCCTCGGGCTCGACGAGGGCGACGACGCCGTCGAGTTCCTGGCGCAGCTCGCGCCAGCGCGCCTGCTGGTCCTCGGCGAGCTTCGACACGCCGGTGCCGATGCGGGCGAGCTGCTCGGACGGCGACAATCCGTCCTGCGACGGCAGCGTCAGGCCGGCGCGGACCTGATCGTGCAGGCCGGCGACGCGGACCATGAAGAATTCGTCGAGGTTGTTGGCCGAGATCGACAGGAAGCGCAGCTTCTCGAGGAGGGGATGCGACGGGTTCGCCGCCTCCTCCAGCACGCGCCGGTTGAATTGCAGCCAGGACAGCTCGCGGTTGACGAAACGCTCCGGTGAATGCCGCAGCGCCCGGCCGGCTTCGAGGATCGTGTCGCGCACCGCTTTGTCGTCGTCGGCCTTGGGCGGTTCGGGAATCACGGCCGCGGTCGGCCACTCGTCGCCGGCGCTCTCGGATGCCACGGTCCGGCGCGCCGCACGGGGCGCGGAAGCGGTCCGACGGACGGTGCGCTTCGGGGCCGCGTCGCCGCCGGCCTCCTCGAAGTCGTCCGCGCGATCACGGTCGAGGGCCTCCGCGTTCGTTTCGATGTCCGACACCCCTGCCACTCCTCACCTGCCGCCTGTGGCCGCGTCCCTAACATGGTGGCCGCATCGCAATGCGACACTCCCGTGACGGTCTGCAAGCGGCGGTCTTTCCCGGCCCCATGAACGACCTCGGAAGAGTCAGTCTTCCTCATCCTCGGCACCGTCCGCGATGCCGAGGCGTTCGAGGACCGCGAGCGCCAGGGGGCGGGTGATGCGGCGGCCGCGGCCGAGCGCATCACGGTCGAGTTCGGTGACCACCTCGCGGGCGCGCCCGAGGGAACGG
>CAZZZJ010000503.1:0-3126 GCA_964658355.1 Beijerinckiaceae bacterium | reverse complement strand
GCCGCAGGTGCCGGCCGCCCTCGTGGTGATGCTGCACGGCTGCAACCAGACCGCGGACGACTTCGCCGTCGGCACCGGCATGAACCGGCTGGCGGAGCGCGACGGCGTGTTCGTGGTCTATCCGATGCAGACCGGCCGCGCCAACCCGCAGCGCTGCTGGAACTGGTTCGAGCCGCGCGACCAGGGCCGCACCACCGGCGAGGCCGCGATCATCGCCGGTCTGACGCGGGCGGTGATGGCCGAGCGCGCGATCGACCCGGATCGCGTCTACATCGCCGGCCTCTCGGCGGGCGGCGCGGCGGCGGTCAACATCGCCCGCGCCTTCCCCGATCTCTACGCCGCCGTCGGTGTGCATTCCGGCCTGGCCGCCTCGTGCGCCCGCGACGTCGGCTCCGCGATGATGGCGATGCAGATGGGTGCGGCCGGCCCCGGCGGCGGCGTGTCCGTGCCGACGATCGTCTTCCACGGCGAGGACGATTCCACGGTGAGCATCCGCAACGCCGACCAGGTGCTGGCGCAGGCGGGCGCCGCCGCGCTGACGCCGTCGCGCGAGCATTTCGACGGCGGCGGCCATCCCTTCACCCGCACGCGCTTCGCCGATGCGGCCGGACGGGTGGTGCTGGAGGATTGGCGGGTGCGCGGTGCCGGCCATGCCTGGTCCGGCGGCGACCGGGCCGGCAGCTTCACCGATCCGCAGGGGCCCGACGCCTCGCGCGCGATGCTCGACTTCTTCGCCGCACATCCGCGCGGGGCGTGACGGCGTCGCGGGGCGGTCTTCAGACCGCGACGTTGTCGATCAGGCGCGTCCTGCCGAGATAGGCCGCGGCGAGCACGCGGGCCGGGCTCGTGACGCGGGCCAGGGGGGCGAGCGTCTCGGCGTCGCAGACCGCGAGGTACTGCACCGCGAAGCCGGCCGTCTCCAGGGCCGCGACGCCGGCGGCGATGGCGGGGGCCGTCGCCGCGCCGTCCCGCGCCTGCGCCGCGACCGTGGACAGGACCGCGTGGAGCTTCGGCGCGACAGCCCGCTCTCCGGGTTCCAGGTAGCGGTTGCGCGAGGACAGGGCGAGGCCGTCGGCCTCGCGGATCGTCGGCATGCCGTGGATCGCGGTTGTCATGTCGAGGTCGGCCACCGCGCGGCGGATCACCTGCAGCTGCTGGAAATCCTTCTCGCCGAACAGGGCCGCATCCGGCCGGACCTGATTGAGGAGCTTCGTCACCACCGTGGCGACGCCCGAGAAGTGGCCGGGGCGGAACGCGCCGCACAGCCCCTCGGTGAGGCCCGCCACCTCGATGCGGCTCGCAAAACCCGGCGGGTACATGGTCGCGGCCTCGGGCATCCAGGCCGCATCCGTGCCCGCCTCCGCCAGGAGGGCGAGGTCGCGCGCGGCGTCGCGCGGATAGCGGGCGAAATCCTCGGTCGGTCCGAACTGGGTCGGGTTGACGAAGATGCTCGCCACCACGCGCTCGCCGAGCGTCCGCGCATGGGCGATCAGCGCGAGGTGGCCGCGATGCAGCGCGCCCATGGTCGGGACCAGCACGATGCGCTCCCCGGCTACGCGCCACGCCGCGACCGTGTCGCGGAGGTCTGCAAGATCGGAGACGGGCCGGGTTTCCGGGGTCGGTCGCGTTGGCACGGGGGGCTCCGGGAGGAACACTTTGAACGCGGCGAGACGAGCCTGCGAACTGCGGCTTGGATCGCTCGGCCGGGGCCGCGTGGCAAGGCCGCACGATCGGAATTCAGCGCTGCGGATGGCGGGGTCCCGGAAACGGCATGCGGGGGGTGCCGCGGCGTCTTCGGTCGTCTCCCGGACCGTGCGGATCCCCGACCCGCGCCGTTAGCGGCAATAGGGCAGCGTCGATCGCCCGAAGGGGTCGTCCACGCCCAGGGGCGGCGTGAAGCCGTAATAGCTCGGCTTCGACAGGCCGTAATTCGAGCCGACATAGCTCGGATCGTCGGGGGCGTTGGTCGGCACCGGTGCGCGCCGCGGGGTGCAGCCTACGGTGCGTCGCGACGCGATGCGGCGGGGCAGGGTGGTGTCGCTGCCGTCGCCGCGGGGAAAATAGCGCGGCGCGCTCCCGGGCAGGCCGTCGGCGACCCCCGGCTCCGCGCCGAACAGGTCGGCGGCGCTGACCGGCCCGGCTGCGAGGCCGCAGGCGAGGCCGACCCGGATCATCCATGGTGCGCGCATGCGCTTCGTCGCTTCCCAACCTGCGCATCCGGTCACGCAGGGCCGACTTTCGGCCGACAAGGTGAAGCGACCGTTACCCTTCGGCGATCGCGATCACTCGGGCCTGAAGCACCGCGACGAGGTCCATGATCGAGAGCCGCACCTGCAGGCCCCGTCCGCCGCCGTTGACGTGGATCTCGGACCGGCCCGCAACCGAGCTTTCATCGATCAGCACCGGCACCCGGCGCTTGGCGCCGAGCGGGCTGATGCCGCCCACATGGTAGCCGGTGATCCGCTCGGCATCCGGGGGCTTGAGCATCGCCGCCGCCTTGCCTCTCATCGCCGCGGCGACGCGCTTCATCGACACCGCCCGGTCGGAGGCGACGAGCAGGCAGACCGGACGGCCGTCGACCGCGGCCATCAGGGTCTTGAGCACCGCGCCCGGCTCGACGCCGAGGGCGTCCGCCGCCTGCAGGCCGATGCGCGGAGCGTCCGCGTCGTAGGCGTAGGCCACCATGACGTAGGCGATGCCGGCCCGGTCGAGCGCCTGCGAGGCGGGGGTCGCCCGCGTCGCCGCCTTCTCCGCCTTGACCATCACAGCGCACCGGCGAGGATGCGGCCGATCTCGGCATGGCCGGCATCCCGCGCCTGGGCGCCCGCATCCGATCCGGTCATGTAGATCCCGGCCAGGACCGGGGCTCGGCCCGGCGGGCGGATGATCGCCACGACGTTCGCGGTGTTGTTGTCGCCGCTGCCGGTCTTGTCGCCGACGGGCCAGGTCGGCGGCAGGCCGGCCCGGAGCTTGGTCTTCCCGGTCTCGCACGCGACCATCCAGGCCTCCAGCCGTGCGCGGTTCGGCCGGGTGAGCGCGTCGCCGAGGAGGCAGCGTTCGAGGGTCGCGGTGATCGCGGCCGGGCTCGTGGTGTCGCGCGGATCGCCGGGCAATGCGGTGTTCAGG
>CAZZZJ010000502.1:0-3129 GCA_964658355.1 Beijerinckiaceae bacterium | reverse complement strand
CTCTGGGCCTCGGCCCGCATCGTCCAGCTCTCGGGCCGCCTGCCGCGGCCCTGGCCGGATATCCCCGCGACGATGATGCCGCGCGCCATGCTCGGGCTTCTCGCCGTCGCCGTCATCCTCGCCTTCGCGCCGGGCTACGCCGGCGTGCTCGGCACTGCGCTCGTCGGCTCGGTCTGCGCGGTCTTCGCACTGCAGGGCCTGGCCGCCTTCCACGACCGCAGCCGCGGCCGGCCGGCCCGCGGCATGATGCTGTTCGGCCTCTACCTGATCCTGTTCTTCACCCAGGGCATCGCCCTGATCGTGCTCACCCTGTTCGGCCTCGCCGACACCGCGCTCAACCGGCGCCGTCGACAAGACGGCGCGACCCCTTGAGACCCCGGCCTGCCGATTCCGGCGGCCATTACAGAGAGAAGGACGAAGACCATGGAAGTGATCCTGCTGGAGCGCGTCGCCAAGCTCGGCCAGATGGGCGAGACCGTGAACGTCAAGCCGGGCTTTGCCCGCAACTTCCTCCTCGCCCGCGGCAAGGCGCTGCGCGCGACGGAAGGTAACAAGAAGCACTTCGAGACCCAGCGCGCGCAGCTCGAGGCGAAGAACCTCGACCGCAAGAAGGACGCCGAGGCGGTGGCCGAGAAGCTCGACGGCCAGACCTTCGTGCTCATCCGCCAGTCGGGCGAGTCCGGCGTGCTCTACGGCTCGGTCTCCACGCGCGACCTCGCCGAGGTCGTGACCAAGGAGGGCTTCACCGTCGAGCGCGGCCAGTTCACCCTGAACCAGCCGATCAAGACCCTCGGCCTGCACGTGATCCCGGTGGTGCTCCACCCCGAGGTCGACGTGAAGGTCACCGTCAACGTCGCCCGCAGCCCCGAGGAGGCCGAGCGTCAGGCCCGCGGCGAGTCGGTCACCGAGCGCGAGGCGTTCAACCTCGACGACCTCGGCCTGGAAGTCGGCATGGCGCTGGCCGAGGCCGGCGAGGGCGCCGACGACCGCGGCTGATCCCGACGCTCTCCGCCTTCCTCGGGGGAATTGGAGAGCTGTGAATGGCGGTGACAGCGGGGACGGCGTCTCGCAAGGGTTGACGCGTTCCTCGTTTGTTCCAAAATGGACGCCCGCCCCTCACACCGAGGGGCGGGCGTCCTCGCTTTCCGGGTCACCGTGACGCGGGCGTCGGCGGCTAAGCATCGGTCAACCCTACCGGTGCCATGGTCGTCGGACCTTATTCGGGATGCGGCGCCGGCCAGGCCCGCATCGATTCGGAGCGACCGCCGATGGCCCTGCCCAATGCCCTAGCGGCCAAGCTCGAAGCCGTGCAGGCGGAGTACCGCGTCGCACCGCACAACATCGACGCGGAGCAGGCGCTGCTCGGCGCGATGCTGGTGAACAACGACGCCTATTATCGCGTCTCCGACTTCCTGCTGCCCGAGCACTTCATGGAGGACGCCCACCAGCAGATCTTCCAGGTGGCGACCTCGCTGATCAAGGCCGGCAAGCTCGCGACGCCGATCACCCTGAAGACCTATCTCGGCGACGCCGATTTCGGCGGCCAGACGGTGATGCAGTACCTCGCGCGGTTGGCGGCCGACGCCACCACCGTCATCAACGCCGGCGAGTACGGCCGCACGATCTACGACCTCGCCATCCGCCGCCGGCTGATCACCATCGGCGAGGATCTCGTCAACGGCGCCTACGAGGCCCCGGTCGAGCAGGCGCCGCGCGACCAGATCGAGGACACCGAACGCCGGCTGTACGAGCTGGCCGAGGCCGGCAAGTACAGCGGCGGCTTCCAGAAGTTCTCCGACGCGCTTACCGCCGCGGTCGACATGGCGGCCAAGGCCTATCAGCGCGAGGGCAAGCTCTCGGGGCTGGCCACGGGGCTCTCCGACCTCGACGCCAAGATGGGCGGCCTGCAATCCTCGGATCTGATCATCCTTGCCGGCCGCCCGGCCATGGGCAAGACCTCGCTCGTGACCAACATCGCCTTCAACATCGCGAAAGCCTACCAGGGCGAGAAACAGGCCGACGGCACGATCAAGACCAAGAACGGCGGCATCGTCGGGTTCTTCTCGCTGGAGATGTCGGCCGAGCAGCTCGCCACCCGCATCATCGCCGAACAGTCGGGCGTTCCCTCCTACAAGATCCGCCGCGGCGACATCCGGCCGGAGGATTTCTACAAGATCACCGACGCCGCCCGCGACATGCAGACCATCCCGTTCTACATCGACCAGTCGGGCGGCATCTCGATCGCGCAGCTGGCCGCCCGCGCCCGCCGCCTGAAACGCCAGAAGGGCCTCGACGTGCTGATCGTCGATTACCTGCAGCTGCTTGCGGGATCCGGCAAGCGCTCCGACAACCGCGTGCAGGAGATGACCGAGATCACCACCGGCATGAAGGCGCTGGCCAAGGAACTCTCCGTCCCGATCATCGCCCTGTCCCAGCTGTCGCGTCAGGTCGAGAACCGCGACGACAAGCGGCCGCAGCTCTCGGACCTGCGCGAATCCGGCTCGATCGAGCAGGACGCCGACGTGGTGATGTTCGTGTTCCGCGAGGAATACTACGTCAACAACAAGAAGCCCCGCGAGGGCACGGAGGAGTTCTTCGCCTGGGAGGCGGAGATGAACCGCGTCCACGGCAAGGCCGAGGTCATCCTGGGCAAGCAGCGCCACGGCCCGACCGGCACGGTGGAGCTGCAGTTCGACGCCAACATCACCCGGTTCTCGAACCTCGCGCAGAGCGACCGGCTGCCGGACCAGATGTGATCGGCTCGTGGTCGTGCGAGTGAAGGAGGACGGCCGTGGCAGCGCCGAGACGCGTGGACAGGCAGAGGTTCGAAACCCCCTACGAGGCCGACATTTCGGCCTGGTCGCTGGAGCAGGCCGCGCACCTCCGCTCCGGCGCCTGGGATCGCCTCGACGTCGCGCATCTCGCGGATGAGATCGAAGCCTTGTCACGCACGGAACATCACGCCCTGACGAGCGCCCTGCGCGTGATCCTGCTCCACATGCTCACGTGGGACGACCAGCCCGAGCGGCGCACGCGCAGTTGGGTCACGTCCATCCGGACGCAACGCCTCGCCGTGGCGGACCGCATCGAGGACAGCCCAAGCCTCGTGCCGCAGATCCCGAAATTCCT
>CAZZZJ010000501.1:0-3131 GCA_964658355.1 Beijerinckiaceae bacterium | reverse complement strand
GCGCAGTCGAAGGTCCACGGGAAGGCGGCGGTCGCCGCCGGCGTACCGCGTGCCGCCAGCGCCTATACCTCCGTCGACGTGTCGGGCATGCCCGAAGCGAAGCACAAGCCGTCGACGCACGCGAAACCCGCGACGAAGGTGTCGCAGAAGAGCGGCAAGCCCGCCTCCACCAAGGCGACGGCCGTGAAGCCGGGCCCGAAGTCCAAGCCCGGCGGGGCCAAATCGGCCAACACCGAGGACGAGTGATCGGCCGCGGCGATTGAGCCCGGCGACCGGCCGCGCTAGGCCGGCGGGATGACCGACGCACCCCACCGACCGGATCCGATCCCGCTCACCGTGCTGACTGGCTTCCTCGGGGCCGGAAAGACCACGCTGCTCAACCGGATGCTGCGGGATCCGGCGCTCGCCGACACGGTCGTGATCGTCAACGAATTCGGCGAGATCGGCCTCGATCACCTGCTGATCGAGGCGATCGACGAGGACATGGTCCTGCTCGGCGCCGGCTGCCTGTGCTGCACGGTGCGCGGCGACCTGATCGCGACGCTGGAAGACCTGCTGCGCAAGCGCGACAACGGCCGCATCACCCCGTTCCGCCGGGTCGTGATCGAGACCACCGGTCTCGCCGACCCCGCGCCGATCCTGCACGCGCTGATCTATCACCCCTATCTCGTGATGCGGTATCGGCTGCAGGGCGTCGTCACCGTGATCGATGCCGTCAACGGCCTCGACACCCTCGGACGTCATCCGGAAGCGGTGCGGCAGGTCGCGGTGGCCGATCGGATCGTCCTGGCCAAGGCGGACCTCGCCGGCGACACCGGCCCGCTTCGCGCCCGCCTGAACGCCCTCAACCCCGTCGCGCCGATCGATCCGCCGGATGTGGCCGCCGAGACGTTGCTCGGCGGTCTGTTCGGCCTCGACGGCAAGGCCGCCGACGTGCGCGCCTGGCTCGGCGCGGTGCCGGAGGAGGATGCCCACGCCCATGACGTGAACCGGCACGACGCGGCGATCCGCGCCTTCTCGCTCGCCAGCGACGTGCCGGTGCCGCGCGCCGCCTTCGAGATGTTCCTGGACCTGCTTCGGGGAAGCCACGGCCCGAAGCTGCTGCGCCTCAAGGGGCTCGTCGCCCTGGCCGACGACCCGGACCGGCCCGTGGTGGTCCACGGCGTCCAGCACGTGGTCCACGCCCCCGTCACCCTGCCGGGCTGGCCGGACGCGGACCGCACCTCCCGTCTCGTGCTGATCGTGCACGACCTGGATCCGGCCTTCGTCGTGCGTCTGTGGGATGCCTTCCTCGGCCGGCCACGGATCGACGCGCCGGATGCGACGGCGTTGACCGAGAACCCGCTGGCCATTCCCGGCGGCTGACGCTCCGCCGCGGCATCGTCCTTGAAGCCTGCTTCCTGACAGGTGCCTCACGGGTGCCGAGCGTCCCGGATCGGGACGGTTCGTATCGAATGCGGGACGCAAGTGCCATGATGCACGGCTTCACGGTGATCCAGGGCGGACAGACGGCGCCCGTGTCGACGGCGGCAATGGACGATGCGGTCCCGCCTGCGCCGCCGACCGAGGCGCAGCGCTGGCGGGTCGATCTCCACCGGGCCGGCACCGTCGACGACGGAGCGATCGCCGCCTGGCGGGCATTGATGACGCGCAACGCGATCGTCGATCCGCGGGTCGATCCGGATTACATGCTGAGCGCGGCGCGCCATCAGTCCGGGGGCCGAACGATCGCTTTCGCCTTGGCGTGGGACCGGGATGGGAGCGGCCGCGACTCCCTGCAAGGCGTGATGCCGATGGCGATGCCGCATCCGATCTGGGGACGCGCCCAGGCCAGCCTCTGGCAGCCGCCGGGGCTTCCGCTCTTGGCCGCCACCCTGATCGACGGGACGCGGGCGGACGCCGTCGACGCCGCGATCCGCGGTCGACTCGCGGGCCTGCGCCGCCCTCTGCGGCTCGGTGGGCCGGCCCGCTCGCCGGTCCGCAGCGATCCGCTGCGCCCGGTTCTCGCCGCCAGCCGTGCCGACGGACGCCGGATCATACCCGCCGATTGCTTCGTCGGCGTCCGTCCGGCGGACGAAGCGGCGCCGAGCGAGATCGAGCAGGTCTCCGACCCGGTCCTGATCCCGGCCGCGGTCGAGGAATTCCTGGTCCTCGATGCGCACCATGCTACACGCCCGATCATCGCCGACCCGTCCGAGGCCTCGATGGTGCGGGTGGTGACCCGCCTGTTCGGTCGCCGCGGGCAGGTCCGGATCGAGCTCGCCCGGCGGGCCGGCGAGCTGGTCGCCGGGACGCTTCACCTCGGCGCGGGCGCCCGCGCTGTGGTCTGGCGGCACGTGGCGAGAGCCTGAGCGGCTACTCGTCCTCGCCGAACTTGTTCGCGAGGAGGGCTGCGATCGCGTCGAGGCAGGGCTCGGCATCCGCTCCGACGGCGGTGACCGTCACGTGGGTGCCCTGCGCCGCCCCGAGCGTCAGCAGGCCCATGATCGATCGGCCGCCCACCGTCTCGCCCGCGCGGGTCACGGTGACCTGCGCGTCGAAGCGCTCGACGGTCTGGACGAACTTCGCCGAGGCGCGCGCGTGCAGGCCGCGGCGGTTGATGATCGGCAGGCGGCGCAACAAGCCGCCCTCCGGCACAGGCGGCGGCTCGTCGTCCGGCTCGAAGAGGTCGTCCATCCCCCGGCGCGCTTCCCTGTCCGTGGCCGCGCGGTGATCCGCGTCGGCCTTCAACGTCGCGCACACACGGGCGCGGACCTCACCGTGCGTAGCGGGTCCGAGGTCGGGACGGCAAGACGAGGGGCGAGACTATTTGCCGGCAAGAACGCGCGAGGCGACGTTGATGTACTTGCGTCCGGCTTCCTGGGCGTGAAGCACCGCGTCGCCGAGCGATTCCGCGTCGCGGACGCTGGCGAGCTTGATCAGCATCGGCAGATTGATGCCCGCGACTACCTCGACGGCACCGCCGTTCATGCAGGAGAGCGCAAGGTTCGAGGGCGTTCCGCCGAACATGTCGGTCAGCACCACGACGCCGGTGCCGGTATTCACGCGGCCGACCGCAGACATGATGTCCCGCCGCCGCAGTTCCATGTCGTCTTCCGGACCGATCGTGATGGTCTCGATCTGCTTCTGAG
>CAZZZJ010000500.1:0-3137 GCA_964658355.1 Beijerinckiaceae bacterium | reverse complement strand
TTGTTCGAGTCGAAGAA
This sequence comes from Beijerinckiaceae bacterium, assembly GCA_964658355.1. GTDB lineage: Bacteria > Pseudomonadota > Alphaproteobacteria > Rhizobiales > Beijerinckiaceae > Methylobacterium. Next base: position 3,120 of record CAZZZJ010000500.1, on the reverse strand, counting down.
CGACTTGACGTGGATCTGGTAGATGATGGCGTCACGGTACCATTGCGGATCGCTGCGATCGATCATCGCGTCGTTGCCTCGCACGTCGGATTCAGGGGCGGTCGTTCCGGTCCCGCGCAACAATGATCGTCGCGTGATCGGTGTGCGGCTGTAGAACCGCAGGATGGTGGCGACAGCGCGACCGACCGGGTCGATCGCGCCTCATTTCTGGTTACACGGGCGGCCTCAACCCGCAACCCGCTTCGGACGGCTGAGGCGCCAGATGACGCAGGATCGTTCGGCGGGATCGAGCGCGATGCGATGCGACTTGCCGCGCAACTCGAACGTGTACCCGTCGAGCAGGTCTTCCACCGCGACGGCGCCGCCATCGTTTTCTCCGAGGAGCCACAGCGGCACCTCGTAGGTGCATTCCTGCCGGTTCTTCGGATCGAGGTTGACCATCACGAACACGCAATTGTCCGCGTCCGGCGTCGTCTTCGCATAGGCGATGATGTTGTCGTTGAAGGCGCCGGTGAACACGACGTTGCGGAAGTCCCAGAGCGCCGGGTTCTCGCGACGGATCTGATTGAGCTTGATGATGTGCTCGCGGATGTTGCCGGGCCGGTCGTAGTCCCACGCCTTCAGCTCGTACTTTTCCGAATTAAGGTATTCTTCCTTGCCGGGATAGGGCGCCGCCTCGCACATCTCGTAGCCGTTGTAGATGCCGTAGACCGACGACAAGGTCGCCGCCAGCGTCGCGCGGACGACGAAGCCTGCCCGGCCGCTCGTCTGGAGGTAGTACGGGTTGATGTCCGGCGTGTTGGCGAAGAAGTTCGGCCGATAATACTCGCCCATCTCGCCGGCGAGTTCGGTGGCGTACGACGTGAGCTCGGCCTTGGTATTGCGCCACGTGAAGTAGGTGTAGCTCTGCTGGTAGCCCGCCTTGGCAAGCTTCTTCATCATCTTGGGCCGCGTGAAGGCCTCGGCGAGGAAGATCGCGTCGGGGAAGCGCCCGTTCACCTCGGCGATCACCCATTCCCAGAACGGGATCGGCTTGGTGTGCGGGTTGTCGACCCGGAAGATGCGGACCCCGCGCTGGCACCAGCCGAGCAGGATGTCGCGCAGCTCGATCCACAGCGAGGGCAGCGCGCCGCCGTAGAAATGCACGTTCGAGATGTCCTCGTACTTCTTCGGCGGGTTCTCGGCGAACTTCAGGGTTCCATCCGGGCGCCACTCGAACCACTCGGGATGGTTCTTGATCCAGGGGTGGTCCGGCGAGCACTGGATCGCGAAGTCGAGCGCGACCTCCATGCCGTGCACATGGCTTTCCGCCACGAGCCGCTCGAAATCCGCCAGCGTTCCGAGCTCGGGATGGACGGCCTCGTGGCCGCCCTCCTCGGTGCCCACCGCGTAGACCGAGCCGACGTCGCCGGGCAGCGCCTTCAAGGTGTTGTTCTTGCCTTTGCGGTTGGTGCGCCCGACCGGATGGATCGGGGTGAAATAGAGCACGTCGAAGCCGAGCTCGCGGATCTCCGGCAGGCGCCGGATCACGTCGTCGAACGTCCCGTGGCGGTTCACGTCCATCGATTGCGAGCGCGGGAAGATCTCGTACCAAGCCGAGAACCGGGCCGCGAGGCGGTCGGCGATCACCTGCGCGATCACCGGATAGCGCGAGGCGTTCACCCGCTCGGCGTTGCGGCGGACGAGGTCGGCCGATTCGGGCACGAGGATGCGGTCGAGCTGGGCGGCCGAACCGGTCTCCTCCGCACCGAGCGCGGCGACGAGCGCGTGCAGACGCTCCTTGTCGCGCCCCTCGGCGAGGTCGGCGGCGGTCTGGACCAGCGTGACGCCCTCGATCGTCTCGAGGCGGACGTCGACCCCGGCATCCCGCTTCTTCAGGGTGTCGCGCATCCAGGACGAGAACCCGTCGCGCCATCCTTCGATCGTGAACTCGTAGCGTGCGTTCTTCTCCAGGGAGAATGTGCCAGCCCAGCGATCGTTGTCGACGAACACCATCGGATCGCGCCGCCACGCGCTCGCGCCGACGACGCGCGAGAGGATCGCAGCGTTCAGGATCTCGTGGCCGTCGGAGAAGATGTCCGCCTCGACCGCCAGGCTTTCGCCGACGACCCGCTTCACCGGCGAACGACCGCCGTCCAGTTCCGGCGTCACCGCCTCGATGACCACGCGGCCCGTACCGTCCGGCGTTCCGCGGCTCGGGAGCTTGGTCACGGCCGATGCGACGGCACTGATGATCCGAAGCTCTCCGGGGGCGAGATCGATGGCGCTCCCGGGATGGAAGGCGATCGGCTCGGCATCGGGCGTGCGATCGACGAACGGACCGAGCATCCCGCCGGTGCGGGTGATCAACGCGCCGGCATCGACCGGTACCGGCCTGTCGGTCGGGTTGAAGATCAGCAGCACGGCGTGCCGTGCCGAGGCCGGGTGGCCGGTATCGTAGCGGGCGAGCGCGACGAAGTCGGCATCCGGCGAAGAGATCCGCGCCTGCGCACCTTCGACATTGGCGGCCGGAAGCTCCGCGCGCAGGGCGTTGATCGCTGCGACGTAGCCGGAGATGTCGACGCCGGTGTCCGCTTCGCGATCGGCCGGACTGGTGTCGACGACGTGGACGGCACGTCGATACCCCCACTCGTAGCCGATCGGCATCAACACGCCTGCGGAGTAGAAGGCGGCCAATGCGTAGCGGCTGCGCAGGTGGGCGGCGACCGCCTCCGGTCCACCCGAGATCGTCGCGGAGAGCCGCGGCATGTCGTGATTCTCGGGGAATGCGATCGACGGTGCGATGACGCGCAGCCGCTCGTACTGCTCCAGCGCCCAGGGCTTCCTGAGGTCCCACCACGCGAAGGAGTTGAACAGGTAGTCGAACCCCGCTTCGGCCGTGGCCCTGGCCTCCTCGAAGGTGCAGCCCAGCGTCTCGGCGGCGAACAGGCAGCCGGTATCGCGTGCCTTGGCCTTGCCGATCAGCGCACGCCACGTCTCCGGTGGGACCTTGTAGGCGGCGTCGCATCGGAAACCGGCGACGCCGAGCCCCTGCAGGTGGGCGATGTAGGCGTCCCAGATCCGGGTCAGCTCCGCGCGCGGTCCCTCGGAATGGTAGTCGAGTTCCGCGAGGTCGCCCCA
>CAZZZJ010000499.1:0-3146 GCA_964658355.1 Beijerinckiaceae bacterium | reverse complement strand
CGGGAATGAGGCGCGCGACGGTGCCGGGCGGTTGACCTTGCCATGATGGCAAGCTCCACGGTGCCCGACGCCGTCCGAGGAATCCAGCGCCCATGCCCACGATGACCCGAATCGCCGCCCTCGTCCTCACAGCCGCCCTGGCCGGCGGCGCGTCGGCGCAGAGTGCCCACGAGCACATGGACCATGGCGGCCGCCATCCCGTGCCTGCGGCGGGCGAGTCGCCCTCGACCGAGGCGTTCCGCGCCGTCGACGCGCGGATGCACGCCGACATGGCGATTCGCTACAGCGGCGACGTAGACGCCGACTTCCTCCACGGCATGATTCCCCACCACGAGGGGGCCATCGGCATGGCGAAGGTCGCGCTGCGATATTCGAAGGACCCGGAGGTGCGGGCGCTCGCCGAGGAGATCGTCAAGGCGCAGGACGGCGAGATCGCCCGGATGCGGGCGATCCTGCAGCGCAAGGGCGTGAAGTAGCCTGGCGGCAGAGGTTTCACCGGTTCGGCGAGCGGAGATCGACCGGAGCGGACATGAGCCCGAACGCATGGATCTTGACCGTGGTACGCTTCCGCGGCGAGTTGCAGACGTCCCGGGGGTGGCGACGGACGCGATCGCCGAGCGGCCGCATCCGTCCGACACCCTGTCGTGACGCCGAAAACGTGATAGCTTCTTCGATCATGAGGACTGCCCGCCCCCTGTTGCGACGGCTCGCTGCGATCCTTCGGGTCGTGGCGCTCCTCGTCATGGTCCCGGCCTTCGCCCAGGCTCATGCCGGGCACGACCATGCGGGCCGCGCCGAATCCATGCACGTTCATGACCTCGTCCCCAACGCCGCTGCGCTGCGTATCGACCTGACATCGGTCGACAGGGCGGCGGAAACGCAGGGCGACCGGGCGGATTGCCTCGCCTGCCAGGGCTGCTGCTGCGCCCACGTCTTCGTCGCCGCATCCGATGGCGACGGCGTCCGCTCCGACCGGCCGAACGGTCGCCGCGTCGCGATGGGGCGCGACCGCGCCCGCCCGAGCGCCGTGGCGGAAGCCCTCCCCGAGCCCCCCCGACCCGTCGCCTGAGACTGCACGCGCCGACCCGGCGCGCCCGACGCGGCTGGCCGATGGCCGCCGCGCCCGTCCCATCGCGAAGGTTCATCTCCCATGACGATCCGGTTCTCGGCCGCCCTTCCGGCGGCCGTGCTCGCCCTCGGCCTGTGGGCCGGCTCGGCGAGCGCCCATGAAGGTCACGACCACGGCGACGAGGCCAAGGCCGCGCCAACCGCCGACGCCCCGCGCGGCGCGTCGAGCACCGATGCCCTCGAGCTCGTGGCGGTTGCGCGCGGCGGCGCATTGGCGGTGTTCCTCGACCGCGTGGACACCAACGAGGCGGTCGCCGACGCGGTGGTCGAGGCGGAGACGCCGGCGGGCACGACCCGGGCCGTCCCGAACCCCGACGGCAGCTACCGCCTCGATGCGCCCTGGAGCGCGGTCCCGGGTGGCTACGACGTGCTGTTCAAGGTCACGCTCGGAGACCGGACCGACCTGTTTCCGATCGATCTCGACGTGCCGGCGCCACCGGCGCCCGTCGCGGAACCCGCGCCCTGGCATGCCGGCCTCGCGGTCGCCCACGATTTCGGCGCGCACCTGCGCAGCGCCGACCCGATGCCGTTCCTCGTGGGCGGCGCCGGCTTCCTGCTCGGCATCCTCGCGACGGTCCTGATGCGCGGGCGCCGAAGCGTCGCCGCGATCGCCCTGCTCGTGCTGGCCGCAAGTCTCGTCCTCGCCCCTACCGCCTTCGCGCACGGCGACGACGACCACGACGCGCCGACGCCGATGGCGGCTACCGGCGCCCAGGACCTCGCCCGGCGCCTGCCCGACGGGACGGTGTTCGTGCCCAAGCCGACGCAACGCGTGCTCACGTTGCGCACCCTCGTCACCACGACGGGCGTGCTCGCGCGGACCACCGAGCTGCCGGGCCGGATCATCGCCGACCCGAACGGCAGCGGCGTGGTGCAATCCTCGGTCGGCGGCCGGCTGTCCCAACCGGATTCGGGCCTGTTCCCACGGCTCGGGACGCCCGTGCGCAAGGGCGAGGTGCTGGCCTTCGTGACGCCGCCGGTCCAGGCGGTCGACGTGTCGGACATGCGCCAGCGCCAGGGCGAGCTCGACCAGCAGATCGCCATCGTCGCGCGCCGGGTCGAGCGCTACCGCAAGCTGGCCGCCGGCGGATCGGTCTCGCAGGTGCAGATCGAGGACACGCAGGCCGAGCTGAAGGGCCTGATGGACCGCCGCATCGCCCTCGACGGCGTCCGTTCGCAGCCGGAGGCATTGGCGGCACCGGTCTCGGGCGTGATCGCCGAGGCCAACGCGGTCGCGGGCCAGATGGCGAGCCCGGGTGCTATCGTGTTCAGGATCGTCGATCCGGCCCGGCTCTGGGTCGAGGCCCTGAGCTTCGACGCGCTCGCCAGCACCGGCGACGCCACCGCGCGCCTCGCAGACGGCCGCCACCTCGAACTCGCCTACCGGGGCGCCGGCCTCGCCGACCGGGCCCAGGCGGTGCCGATCCAGTTCGCCGTACGCGACGCGCCGCCCGAATTGCGCACCGGCCAGTTCGTCACGGTGCTGGCCGCCACCGACACGCAGCAGACCGGCCTCGCCCTGCCGCGCCTCGGCGTCGTCCGCGGCGGCAACGGCCAGAGCATCGTCTACGAGCACACCTCGCCCGAGCATTTCGTGCCGCACGAGGTTCAGGTCGAGCCCCTGGACGCCGCCCGCGTACGGGTGGTCTCGGGACTGAGGCCGGGCCAGCGGATCGTCACGCAGGGCGCCGAACTCCTCAATCAGATCCGCTGAGGGGGCACGCGCATGTTCACCATCCTCGTCACGCAAGCCCTGAAGAACCGGCTGGCGGTGCTCGCCATCGCCGTCATCCTCGTCGTCTACGGCGCGGTCACGCTGACCCGGCTTCCCGTCGACGTCTTCCCCGATCTGAACCGGCCCACCGTCACCATCATGAGCGAGGCGGAAGGGCTCGCGCCGCAGGAGGTGGAGCAGCTCGTCACCTTCCCGCTGGAGACGCAGATGAACGGGCTGCCCGGCGTCACCCGCGTGCGCTCGGTCTCCGGCGTCGGCCTGTCGGTGGTCTACGTCGAGTTCG
>CAZZZJ010000498.1:0-3152 GCA_964658355.1 Beijerinckiaceae bacterium | reverse complement strand
GGGCTGCTCCGCTTCGAGATCAACGTGCGCGGCGCCGGCGTGATGGGCTTCGTCGGCGCCGGCGGCATCGGGCAGGAACTGCTCGTGGCGATCCGCAACTTCTACGACGCGGACGTGAGCGCGATCCTGCTGATGATCGTCGCGACGGTGATGGCGATCGACCTCGGCACCGAGCGGCTGCGCCACCACCTCATCGGCCCGGAGGGCGCGCGATGAGCCGGCTGGCCCATCGGCCCGTGGACGTCGCCGCCCTGCGCCGACGCCATCCCGAGGCGTTCCGCACCGCGTGGGGCGCCCGGCTCGCCACGCTCGGCATCGGGGCAGCCCTCCTCGGGCTCGCGGCTTTCGCGATGGTGCGGCTCGACTTCTCGGCCACCCGCATCCTTCACGGCTTCGGGCGGCTGGCCGAGTTCTCGCTGATGATGCTGCCGCCCTCGAGCGGCGGGCGCTTCCCCGACTTCCTGCACGCGCTCGGCGAGACACTGGCCATCGCCTTTCTCGGTACGCTGGCTGCGGCGCTCGTCGCCTTTCCGCTGGCGCTGCTCGCGGCGCGGAACGTCGTGCCGAACCCGTTCGCGCATTTCGCGGTGCGCCGCGGCCTCGACGTGATCCGCTCCGTCGACGTGCTGATCTGGGCGCTGGTCTGGATCAACGTCGTCGGGCTCGGGCCCTTCGCCGGCGCGCTCGCCATCGCCTGCTCCGATGTCGGTGCGCTGGGGAAGCTGTTCTCGGAGGCGGTCGAGACCGTCGACCGCAAGGACGGCGAGGGCGTGTCCGCCTCCGGCGGCAGCGCGCTGCACCGCATCCGCTTCGGCCTCGTGCCCGCCGTCCTGCCGGTGCTCGGCAGCCAGGTGCTGTACTTCTTCGAGTCAAACACCCGCTCGGCGACGATCATCGGCATCGTCGGCGCGGGCGGTATCGGCCAGTACCTCACCGAGCTGATCCGCGTGCTCGAGCTGCAGCAGGTCGCCTGCCTGGTGCTGATGATTCTCGTCACCGTGGCCATCATCGACGCCGTCTCCGGCCGTCTTCGACGCGCCCTGATCGGCGGCGGACAGCTTTAGCTGTTGCAATCTCCAATGATGTGCTAATATTCTATTATGCTATATTAATATTTATCAATCTATAGATCATTTTACAGAATGACATTCAATTTATTTTGCTACAAAAACAACGCTTCTCATACCGCCCTAAACAAGACTTGACCACTCTGTCAGGCCCCGCTCCACAAAGTTTTGAGGCGACGGAAATCATCAGGAACAGCCCCGGGATCAGATCACGATGCGTCGGCGCTGGATGTGCTCTTCTCCGCATCCGTGGTGCAACGGCGCCATGTCCTCGCCCCCGGAATAGCATCGCTTGCTGCGACGGGGGGCCGGCCTCGCGGCGACGCCGGCCGGTGCCGACGTACTCCAGACCGTTCCCACCGAGCAGGATCGTCGTGCGATGCACGAGGCGATCGCGCTGATGCGCAAGGCCGGCGTGGTCGACAAGACCGGCGGTCCGTTCGGCGTCGTGATCATGCGGGACGGGCAGATCCTGGCCGCCTCCGGCAACAGCGCCCTGAAGGACAACGATCCGTCGGCGCATGCGGAGGTCAACGCGATCCGGATCGCCTGCAAGTCGGTCGGCGCCCCGAACCTCAAGGGGGCGACGCTCTACACGAGCTGCGAGCCCTGCCCGATGTCCTACGCCACCGCCTACTGCGCGCGCGTCGACCGGATCTACTTCGCCACCGCCTGGACGGATTACGCCGACCTGTTCGACGACCAGAACATCAACGAGGACACCAAGCGGCCCTACGCGTCCCGGACCGTCCCGGTCACGCAAATGATGCAGGCGGATGCCCAGGCGGTGTGGAGCGAATACCGCAAGCTCCCGACGAAGACCCGGTACTGAGCCGGCCGCACCGAGGCGAGTCACTCACAGGAAGCGCCGGGGATCGAACGGCGCCAGCGGGATCTCGGGCGTCTCACCGCCGACGAGCTGGGCGACGAGGCGGCCGGTGCGCGCCGACCCAACGAGGCCGACATGGCCGTGGCCGAACGCGTAGACGACGTCGTCCGTTCGGCGTGCATGGCCGATGCAGGGCCGCCCGTCCGGCATGCTCGGGCGATGGCCGAGCCACATCCGCACCCGCTCGGCCGGCACGGTCTCCGGGAGTTCCGGGAACATGCTCGTGAGGTGATCGCGCAGGATCTCGGCGCGCTTCCAGTTCGGAGCCGCCGCCAACCCTGCGAACTCGACCTGGCCGGCCGCGCGCAGGCCGCCATTCATGGGGTTGACGATCATCTTGGCGTCCGACGCCATCACCGGGGTGCGCGGCTCCGCCTCGGCACCCGCGATCATCACGTGGTAGCCTCGCTCGCTCTCCAGCGGCAGCCGGTCGCCGAGGCGCGCCGTCAGCGCGGCCGAGCGGGCCCCGGCGGCAACCACCGCCCGGTCGCAGGGGATCGCCCCGGCCTCCGTCTCGACGGCGACGAGCCGGTCGTCCGCGAGTCGAAACCCGGTGGCGCGGGTTCGGACGTAGGTCGCTCCGCGCGCACGGGCGAGGTCGGCGAGCCCCGCGACGTAGCCGCCCGGATCGCGGCAATGCCCCCCCTCCTCCACGACGACCCCGAAGGTGTAGCGGCGATGGAGGGCCGGCTCGCGCTGCCGCAGCTCGTCGGCCGACAATTCGAGCCATTCCACGCCGACGGCGCGGCGGATCGCCCAGGCCTCGGCATCGGCCGCGAAGGCCGCGCGATCGGGATAGACGTGGAGCAGGCCGCGCCGCTCGATGAGGTGGCCGAGGCCGGCCTCTTCGGCGAGGTCCGCATGGAGGCGGGGTGCATCCGCCAGCAGAGTGCGGAGGGCCCGCGCCGTCGCCGCGATCTGCCGCCCGGTCCGCGCCGCCCAGACGTAGCGGACGAGCCAGGGCAGCACCCGCGGCAGGTAGCGCCAGCGGATCGCCAGCGGCCCGAGCGGGTCTGCGAGATAGGACGGAACGCGCTTCCAGATGCCGGGCTCGGCCGGCGGGATCACCGAATGCGACGAGAGCCAGCCGGCGTTGCCGTAGCTCGACGCCTGCTCCCCTCCGGGTGCGCCCGGATCGACCACCGTGACGCGGTGGCCGGCGCGCAGGCATTCGAGCGCGCTGACGGTCCCGACCG
>CAZZZJ010000497.1:0-3153 GCA_964658355.1 Beijerinckiaceae bacterium | reverse complement strand
AGGATCGGGCCGATCTGGATGCCGATCAGCACGAAGGCCAGCACGTTGAGCACGAACACCGCCGTGTCCCAGACCGCGTAGGAGATGATGCGCGTCCGCGGCGCGGTGATGCCGGGGGTGCCGCGCGCGACCGTGATCGCGAAGGCGACGAGGGTCAGCACGCCCGACATCTCCAGGCGCTCGGCGGCGATCCAGATGCCGAACGCGGCCACGAACTGCAGCACGATGGTGCTGGCCGCGTCCTGCACCCGCCGCATGCCGGCGACGAAGGCGAGGCCCGCGAGCGGCCCGGCGACCAGGCTCGCGACCACGCCCACGAGGAAGGCCGGCCCGACCTCGGAGACGTGGAAGGCGCCGCTCGCGGCGGCCGCGACGCCCAAACGGTAGATCAGCAGGGAGCCCGCATCGTTGAGCAGGCTCTCGCCGCGCAGGATGGTGGTGAGGCGGTGCGGCAGCGAGACGTGGCGCAGCACCGAGAGGGCGGCGACCGCATCGGGCGGCGCGACGATCGCGCCGAGCACGATGCAGACCGGAAGCGGCATGCCCGGCACCAGCACCTTGGCGACCAGCGCGACCGCGATCGTCGTCACCGCCACCGCGCCGAAGGCGAGCCCGGCGATGGGGCGCCAGTTCGCCTTCAGGTCGCGGACGGAGGTGGCGTAGCCGGCATCCATCAGCACGGGGGCGAGGAACAGCGCGAGCGCGAGCTCGGGGTCGAGCTCGAGGTTCGGGACGCCCGGCACGAAGGCCAGCCCGACGCCGCCGAGCGCCAGGAACGCGGGATACGGCGCGCCGACCCGCCGCGCCAGGGCGGCCAGGAGCACTGCGCCGAAGAGAACGCCGACGACCCAATCGAAGATGATCATCGGCAGGAGATAGGGCGGCGCGGGCGGCAGGGCGGGGACTTATGCGAACCGATCGGCATCGGAGGTCCTCCGCCCGCGACGACGGGGCGGCTACCCTCCGCCGGACCTCGCGGACGGTCACCCGTGGGATGCGGCCTCAATACTGCACGGTCGCCCGCACCCCGAGCACGACGGCGTTCTTCAGCCGGTGCCCGTCCGCGTCGGCGACGCCGCCGCTCGGGCGGATGATGTATTGCAGGTCCGGCTGCACGGTGAAGCCCGGCACCACCAGCGCCTGGTAGGTCGCCTCGATCGCCGTCTCGGCCCGCCGCCGCGGGATCGCGGTGCCGCCGAACAGGATGGTGTCGCGGTCGGCCCGGCGGGCGTCGTCGGAGTACCGGGCATAGGCGATGCCGGCGCCGATCGTGTCGTCGTCGCGCCCCGGGATCAGGCCCTTGTAGGCGAGCCCGGCATCGACGTAGGCCGAGATCAGGCTGGAGGGCGTCGGCGACAGCGAGGCGCGCACGAAGACCGACAGGCCCTCGTCGTCCTTCCCGGGCTCGATCAGCAGGGTCTGGTCGATCATCGCGTAGAGGCCGGCATTGCCCCGGCGCTGGCGCGGCACCCCGGACGAGGCGGGGTCGGCGAGCGACAGGCCGGTCGTGTCGCGGCGCAGGTCGTCGAAGCGGCCGAAATGCTGCCAGCCGCCGAAGGTCACCGTTCCGGGCAGCGCGGTCGACCCCTTCTCGGTGTTGTAGGAATAGGCCGCCTCGGCCACGATCAGGGCCGGGTCGTGCGTGCGGAAGTTCGTGCCGGTGCGGTTGAGGCGCTGTTCCTCCGCGTCGTCGCCGGGGCGGTTGGCGCCGGCCGGATCGCCGTCGTAGAGTCCGGCCTGGAACGACAGCCCGCCGCCCGGCTCGTACTTCGCCCGGATCGCGGGGGTGGCCAGCGGATAGGCCGGGCCGCCGGAGGGCAGGTTCGCCCCCGTGATCGCCGGCCAGCCGAAGCTCGAGTTCACGAACAGCGTCGCGGTCTGGCTGACGAAGAACTCGGTGTCGGCGGCCTGCTGGCCGATGCGCAGGCCGAGCTTGCCGTCGAACAGCTGCTGGTCGAACCACAGCACGTAGAGCCGCGTCGCGGGCAGCGCCCCGATCACGCTGACGTCGAGCAGGTTGCCCACGTAGTACCGCGACAGGCCGGTGCCGTGGATGAAGTAGGCGTTGGCATGCGCCGTGGCGCCCTGCCAGCCGGCGAGCCGGTCGAGGTCGAGGTAGAGCCGCAGGTTCAGCCGGTCCTCGACCACCGCGCCCTGCCGCATCCCCCCGGTGGGGTTGCCGAGGACGTCCGCGATGTAGGTGAGGCTGTACTGGATGCCCCGCTCCTTCAGGACCGGGCGCAGGCCGAAGGGATCGCCGAGCGGCCCGAGATAGGGCTCCACCGAGCGGGCATACCCCCCCGAGGTCTGGCTCGTGGTCTCGGGCTGCGCCACCGAGGTCCGCACGTCGCCGCCCGCGCCTTCGCGGATCACGGGAATCGCCGGCGGCGTCTGCCCGAGCGCCGGGACGCTGAGCATCGCGGCGAGCGCGGTTGCGGAGAGGCGGTGGATCACGGGCGGCTCTGATAACGCTCGATCATCTGCGTATAGCAGCCTCGCGTGCCTGTCCCTGGCAGATCGGTGACAGGTCGTGGCGCTCGCTTCCCGCCCCCGCAGAGGGGGGAGAGGGAGAAGCGCGTGGACCCTCACGCTATGCGCCGCGGCACGGTTCTCGTAAGCCTGCCCTCGACCCGTCGGCGCGAGACCCGAAACCATGCCCGAGACACCCGTCTTCTCCCGCGGCGCGGTCGCCGCCCCGCACCACCTCGCGGCGCAGGCCGGGCAGACCGTGCTGGCGCAAGGCGGCAACGCCATCGAGGCGATGGCGGCGATGGCCGCGACCATCGCCGTCGTCTACCCGCACATGAACGGCATCGGCGGCGACGGGTTCTGGCTGGTGCGCGAGAAGGGCGGACGGGTGCGCGGCATCGAGGCCTGCGGGCCGGCGGGCGCGCTCGCCACGCGGGCACGCTACCGGGAGCGGGAATTCGAGGCGATCCCGGCGCGCGGCCCCGACGCCTGCGTGACGGTGGCCGGCGCCATCGGCGGCTGGCAGCTGGCACTGGAGCTGTCGAAGGCGCTCGGGGGGAAGCTGCCGCTGGAGACGCTGCTCGCCGACGCGATCCGCCATGCGCGCGCGGGCTGCCCGGTCTCGCCCTCGGAGGGGCGCTACGTGCCGAAGGAGCTCGACACCCTCCACGACGCCCCGAACTT
>CAZZZJ010000496.1:1848-3156 GCA_964658355.1 Beijerinckiaceae bacterium | reverse complement strand
ACGTGACCGGCCTCGTCATCTACTTCTCGGTGGCGCTGCTGATCCTGCGCGGTACGCTCCTGTAGCCGAGTGCGCATCGCACCCGTCCCGGGTTCTTCGTCGGCGCGTACGCTTCAGGCACCGTGCCGACGTCGTGCGTGCGTCATCGTGCCCGCGAGACTCGAATCAGGAGCCGACTTGTGACCCTGCCCCTGCTGAGCCGCCCGGTCCTGGACGACCTCGGCAGCGTGATCGGAGCCGACAAGCTCCAGCGCCTTCTGGTTCGGTTCAGCGACAGCCTGCGCACGGCCTTTCCGACCGGTAGCCGAGCGCCGGAGGATGTGGCTCGGGAGGCACACACGCTCATCTCGATGTCGGGCATGCTCGGCTGCGAGCGCCTGTCGGGGGCCTGCCGCGCCCTGGAGATGGCGGCGAAGGGCGGAAGCGAACTGGCGCGGGCGCTCGCCGAGATCCGGACCTTGCGCGACGAGACCGTTCGCGCGCTCGAAGACATCGCCCATGCGCCCTGAATCCCGAGTCGCATACGCAGTTTCGTGACGATCTGCGTGAGAGGGTCGGCCCGAGCGGTCGGCTCGCGCCGGCGACGGACTTCGGGCGCGGCTTCGAGATGGGCGGGATGATGGTCGGATCGTTGCGGGTGTTGGAACGGCGGAAGGCCGGCAGGTCGCCGAACCGCCTCGTCGGCCGGATGCCGCAGGCGCTCGTGGCGGCCGGGGGCGTCGTCTTCCTCGCCCTGGTCTGGATCGGCCTGCTGTTCCATCTCGAGCAGCGCCGGCAGGGCGAGGTGGTGCAGGCCCGTCGGGACGTGCTGAACCTGTCGATCGCGCTGGCCGAGCAGGTCTCGCGCCTGATCGAGGGCGTCGACCAGGTGATGCGCCTGATCGAGGCCGACTACACCGACGATCCGAAGGCCTTCGAGTTCGCCACATGGTCGAAGCGCGCGACGATGCTCGCTGAAAGCGCGCGCCAGGTCGCGATCTTCGACGAGAACGGCGACATCGTCGCGGCCCGTGACGCCGTGCCCTCGAACTTCGCCAAGGCGAACGTGTCGGACCGGCCGTATTTCAGGCAGCTCGCCGACCATCCGGACGCGGGCCTCTACGTCGGCCGCACCGTGCGCGGCCGGCTGATGGACACCTGGAGTTTCAACCTCGCGCGGCGCCTGACGCGTCCCGACGGCAGCTTCGGCGGCGTTCTCATCGTCGCGGTCGATCCGGACTACCTCGCCCGGCGCTTCAAGGCCCTCGATGTCGGCACGGGCGCGGTCGTCGGGCTGTTCGGGCGCGATGGCTATGTCCGCATCCGCGA
>CAZZZJ010000496.1:0-1748 GCA_964658355.1 Beijerinckiaceae bacterium | reverse complement strand
CGCCGCGCCGAGGAGGCGATCGCCCTCAGCGAAGCGCGCTACCGGCTGCTGGCCGACAACGCCAGCGACATGATCGTTCAGGCCGATCTCACAGGCCGACGCATCTACGTGTCGCCGGCCTCGCACAACCTGCTCGGACTCGCGCCTCAGGACGTCGTCGGCACCTTGGCGGTGGACGATGCCCATCCCGACGATGCCGCCGCCCTCGCGTCGATGATCGGCCGCCTCTCGCGCGGCGAGCCCGAGTCCGAGGTCGCCACCTATCGCCTGCGCCGGAAGGACGGATCCTACGTCTGGGTCGAGGGCTCATGGTGCCTCGTGCGCGATGCCGAGGCGCGCCCCACCGGTTTCGTCGCCTCGGTGCGCGACATCGAGGCGCGCCACCAGGCGGAAGAATCCCTGAGATCGAGCGAGGCGCGCTACCGGGCGCTTGCGGACACGCTGCCGCAACTCGTCTGGATCTCGCGGGCCGAGGACGGGCAGGCGGCCTATCTCAACCAGCGCTTCGAGGCGTATTACGGGCCGATCGGCACCGGGCGGGCCGCCAGAATCGCGGCCAACCATCCGAGCGATGCCGAGCATATGGAGGCGGCCTGGGCCGCCGCCGTCCGCGCCGAGCGCGGCTACGAGGTCGAGGGACGCCTCCGCCGGCACGACGGCACCTATCGCTGGCACAAGATCGTGCTGATGCCGATCCGCGAGGCCGGCGCGATCGTCGGCTGGCTCGGGACGGCGCTGGACATCGACGACATCATCACGGCGCGCCGGACCCTGGAGGAGACCAGCGACCTGCTGCGCCTCGCCCAGGACGCCGCGGAAGCCGGATCCTGGGATCTCGACCTCGTTTCCGGTTCGGTCCTGCTCTCGCCCGAAAGCGCGCGGCTGCACGGGCTGGCGAGCACGCAGCCGCTGCGTCTGCCGGTCGAGGCCTGGAAGGCGCGGGTGGTGCCGGAAGACCGCGCGCGCGCCTTCGACGCCGCCGCCGAGGCGATCGCCGCCCGTCGGACCTTGGTGATGGAGGTCCGCGTCGCGGGCGACGACGGCATCGTGCGCTGGCTGCAGATCATCGGACGCGCCTATCACGATCCGTCGGGTCGCCCGGTGCGCGTGATCGGCCTGAATCTCGATGCAACCGAACGCAAGAATGCGGAGCTGGCCCTGCAGGCGGCAAAGACCGCCGCCGAGGCCGCACGGCTGGAAGCCGAGCGCGCGAGCCTCGCCAAGACCGACTTCCTCGCCGCGATGTCCCACGAGATCCGTACGCCCCTGAACGCGGTGATCGGCTTCACCGACCTGCTCGCGCGGTCCGAGCGGCTGGCGCCGGATCTGAGGCGCTACGCCGAACTGGCCCGCTCGTCGGGTTCGGCCCTGCTGACCGTGGTCAACGACATCCTCGACTTCTCGAAGGTGGAGGCCGGGGCGATCGACCTCGAGCGATGCGCCTTCGCACCCGCGGCACTCGCCGAAAACAGCCTCTCGATCGTGCGTGGTCTCGCCACGGCGAAGGGCCTCGACGTCATTGGCCGGATCGATCCCAATCTGCCCGGAAGCCTCGTCGGCGACGAGGCCCGGTTGCGCCAGATCCTGCTCAACCTCCTCAACAACGCCGTGAAGTTCACCCGGCGCGGCAGCGTCACGCTCGCCGTGCGCCATGCCGGCTCCACGCCGGAGGGCGAGACCATCCGCTTCAGTGTCACCGATACCGGCATCGGCATCCCTCAGGCGAAGCAGCACCGGCTGTTCGAGCG
>CAZZZJ010000495.1:0-3163 GCA_964658355.1 Beijerinckiaceae bacterium | reverse complement strand
ATCCGGGTGCGGGACTGGTCGTATCCGCAATCGGCGATCACGACGATCCTCGCGCACGATCGTCCGCACGGCGACGTGTCGACCGAGTTTCACACGCGCGGCGGTCCCTTCACCCTCGTTCCCCTCCCGGGACGCCGTTCCAGCCTCGTCTGGGTCGCGGCCGAAGGCGTCGCGCGCCGCCTCGCTGCCCTCGACGCCTCCGCTCTGGCCGAGGCGGTGACGCGACAGGCGCAAGGCATGCTCGGGACGATGCGCGTCGACGGTCCCCGCGGCCTCGTGCCGATGCGCGGCCTGTCCGTCGCGACCCCGACCGCCCATCGCCTCGCCCTGATCGGCGAGGCCGCCCACGTCTTCCCGCCGATCGGAGCGCAGGGGCTGAACCTCGGATTGCGCGATGCCGCCGCCCTCCGCGACGCGGTGCTCGGTGCCACGCGCGAGCGCCGCGATCCGGGCTCCCACGCGGCGCTCGGCGGTTTCGCCCGCGCCCGCCGTCTCGACGCCGCGCTCCGATCCACGGCCGTCGATACGCTCAACCGGAGCCTGCTCGCCGACCTCGTGCCCGTCGACGCGCTGCGCGGATTCGGCCTGCTGGCGATGAGTGCCATCGGCCCCTTGCGCCGGGCCGTGATGCGCGAGGGCGTTCTGCCGCGCCTCGGTGCCCCGGAGCAGATGCGGCTCGCACGCTGAACCGGAAAATCGTCTGTTCGATCATAGAACTGATATGGATCGTTCGCGTGACACGTCATGCGATCCCGGTCGGGCGAGGAACCCATGTCCAGGCCGTCTTCCGCAGGGGCGGAACCGGTCTTCTAGGTGCTCGTCGCGGCGTGCGCGGTCACCGACCGGGCGTGGACGCGATGAGACCGCGTTGGATCCGATCGCGATAAAGATCGCGCGATCAAGGTTTTGCTTTGGAACCCTCATAATCTGCATCCAGGCGTCATGAGGTCGATCGGGCCGGGTCGGAACGCCGCATCGCCCGCGGGCCTCCCGGCGATCGCTGGCCGCCACCTGACACTCCGCCTTTCGGGCTGTACATCCCGCCTCTGGGTTCTGCCTGCCCGCCCGATTTGACGACGAACAGACACACGATGGCCAAGCCCGTACCCAAAGCTCCTGCGCCCCAGGCGTCCGCTCCGAAGGTCCAAACGGCGCGCTTCGCGCTTCCGAAGTCCGGGCCGCTGGCGCGGATCCGCGACGCGTTCGCCCGCGGCGAGAGCCCGACGCTCGCCGGCGTCCCGGACGGATTCGACGCCCTGGTGGTGGCCGACCTCGCGCGCGCCCTGAGCGCCGGATTCGAGGGGCCGGCGGTGCTGGTCCACGTCGCCCGCGATTCCGGGCGCTCTGCGGCCTTCGTCAACGCCCTGAAATTCGTCGCCCCGGAGATCGAGGCGATGAGCGTTCCGGCCTGGGATTGCCAGCCCTACGACCGGGTCTCGCCCAACGGCGCCACGGCGGCGCAGCGCATGACCGCCTTCTCGCGGCTGACGCGCACGCGCTCGTCGGAAGCCGCGCCCCGCATCGTCTGCACCACGGTCAACGCCCTGATCCAGCGCGTGCCGCCGATGAAGCGCATCGCCGTCGAGACCTTCTCCGTGGCGATCGGCAACGTCGTCTCGATGGACAAGGTCGTGGCCTGGGTCGAGGCCAACGGCTTCCTGCGCACCGGCACGGTGCGGGATACCGGCGAATACGCCGTGCGCGGCGGCATCCTCGACCTGTCTCCGCCGGGGCTTCCGAACCCGATCCGCCTCGACTTCTTCGGCGACACCCTGGAATCGATCCGCGCCTTCGACCCGGAGACGCAGCGCACCGTCGGCCAGCTCCGCTCCCTCGACCTCGTGCCGATGAGCGAGGTCCAGCTCACCACCGAGACCATCCGGCGCTTCCGCCAGGGCTACATCGCCAATTTCGGCGCCGCGACCCGCGACGACCGGCTCTACGAGACCGTGAGCGAGGGCCGCCGCTATGCCGGCCTCGAGCACTGGATGCCCTTGTTCTACGAGTCCCTCGACACCCTGTTCGACTACGTCGCAGGCGTCCCGATGGTGTTCGAGCCGCAGATCGAGGACGCGGCGGCCGAGCGGCTGGCGCTGATCCAGGACTACTTCCAGGCCCGCGAGCAGGCGCGCAAGACGCCCCAGTCCGGCGTCGCGCCCTACAAGCCGCTGCCGCCGCGCGCCCTCTACCTCACCCAGAACGAGCTGCGCGACCGGATCGCGGCCTGCACGGTCGCCAGGCTGACGCCCTTCGCGGTGCCCGAGGGCGGCGCCGGCGGCCCGGTCATCGATTGTGATGGACAGGCCGGCCGCACCTTCGCGGCCGAGCGCGCGAGCGAGGCGACGAGCGTCTTCGACGCGGCGGTGGCGCATGTGAAGGCGCTCCAGGGATCCGGTCATCACGTGATCCTCGGATCCTGGTCCGACGGCTCGCGCGACCGGCTCTGCGGCGTGCTCGCCGACCACGGCCTCAGGAAGCCGATGGCGATCTCCCGCCTCTCGGACGTCTACGCGCTCAAGCGCGGCACCGACGTCGCCGTCGCGGTCTGGGGCCTCGAATCCGGGTTCACCGCCGGCCAGCTCGCCGTGGTCTCGGAAGGCGACATCCTCGGCGACCGGCTGGTGCGCCAGAAGCGGAAATCCAAGCGCCCGCAGGACATCATCCTGGAGGTGCAGGCGCTCCAGCCGGGCGACCTCGTGGTGCATGCCGACCACGGCATCGGCCGGTTCGTCGGCCTGAAGACCGTGACGGCGGCCGGCGCCCCGCACGATTGCCTGGAGCTGCAATACGCCACCGGTCTGCTGCTGCTGCCGGTGGAGAACATCGAGCTCCTGACCCGCTACGGCTCCGAGGATTCGGAGGTGGCGCTGGACCGCCTCGGCGGCGCCGGCTGGCAGGCGCGCAAGGCGCGGATGAAGAAGCGCATCCTCGAGATGGCGGGCGAACTCATCAAGGTCGCCGCCCAGCGCTTCGTGCGGCAGGCGCCGCGGCTCGTGCCGCCGGAAGGGCTCTACGGCGAGTTCGCCGCCCGCTTCGCCTTCGAGGAGACCGAGGACCAGGCCAACGCCATCGAGGCGGTGCTGTCGGACCTGAACGAGGGCCGCCCGATGGACCGCCTCGTCTGCGGCGACGTCGGCTTCGGCAAGACCGAGGTGGCGCTGCG
>CAZZZJ010000494.1:0-3168 GCA_964658355.1 Beijerinckiaceae bacterium | reverse complement strand
CGAGGCGATCGAGGGGGCCGACGCGCTGGTCGTCGGGTCGCCGGTCTACAAGGGCAGCTTCACGGGGCTGTTCAAGCATGTTTTCGACCTGATCGATCCGGCTGCCCTCGCCAACAAGCCGGTGGCGATCGTCGCCACCGGCGGCGGGGCCCGCCACGCCCTCGTGGTCGAGCATTCCTTCAGGCCGCTCTTCGGATTCTTCGGTGCCCTGCAGGTGCCGACCACCGTCTACGGCTCCGACCCCGACTTCACCGACGGTCTGCCGACCGATTCGGGCGTGCGCGACCGGATCGCCCAAGCCGGTGCCCAGCTCGCGGCCCTCGTCCGCGCCGGGATCGCGACGGAAGCGTCCACGCCCGCGGCACTCGCGGCCGCACGATGAGCGCGGCGATGATCGATCGGCGCAACCTGCTCGCCACGGCGCTGGCGGCGGCGCTTCCCATGATCCGGCCAGCGAAGGCCGCCGAGCCGGGCGTGCTGCGCATCGGCTACCAGAAGAACGGCATCCTCGTCGTCGCCAAGCAGCAGGGCGCGATCGAGAAACGGCTGGCCAAGCTCGGCCATACGGTGCGCTGGATCGAGTTTTCGTTCGGTCCGCCGCTCTTGGAGGCGCTCTCGCTCGACGGCATAGATTTCGGGCAGACCGGCGATGCCCCCCCGATCTTCGCGCAGGCCGCGAAGTCGAGCCTGGTCTACGCAGCGGCGCAGGAGGCCGGCGGCTCCGGTTCGGGCATCCTCTTGCCGAAGGGCTCGACAATCCGGTCGCTGTCCGGGCTCAGGGGCAAGCGCGTCGCCTTCGCCAAGGCGTCGAGCGCGCATAACCTCACCGTCGCCGCGTTGGAGAAGGCCGGCCTGACTTACGCCGAAATCGAGCCGGTGACGCTCGCGCCGGCCGACGCGGCGGCGGCGTTCTCGCGCGGAAGCATCGATGCCTGGACGATCTGGGACCCCTACTACGCCATTGCGGAAGCCGGCGATGGGGTGAGAGTCCTCGCGACGGCCAAGGACATCGCACGGCAGAACAACTTCTTCCTGGCGAGCCGTGCCTTTGCGGAAGGTCGCGCCGCGGTGCTCGCCGAGGTGATCGACGTGCTCGGCGGCATCGCGCGCTGGTGCAGCGACAACCGCGGCGAGGTCGCCGACCTGCTCTCGAAGGGCACCGGCGTGCCGCTCGCCGCCACCCGGCGCGCGGTGGACCGCACCGACTACGTCATCGGGCCGATGAACGACGGCGTCGCCGCAGAGCAGCAGGTGATCGCCGATCGCTTCCACGCCCTGAAGCTGATCCCCAAGCCGATCCGCATCGCGGACGCGGTCTGGACGCCCCCCGCACGCAACGGGTGAGCCGCGATGACCGATGATCCCCATCACCCGCGTGCGGCGCACGCCGCCCTCGACGCCACGATGCCGATGCGCCGCCGCGCGGTGCTCTCGGCCGGGCTCGGCCTCGCGGCGGCTTTGGCCCTGCGCCCGGCTCGCGCCGCCGCGACCGTACGGGTCGGCTACCAGAAATACGGCTCGCTGGTGCTCTTGAAGGGCCGCGGCACCCTCGAGAAGGCGCTGGCGCCGTTCGGATACGACGTCGCGTGGTCGGAGTTTCCCTCCGGGCCACCGTTGCTGGAGGCGCTGAACGCAGGGGCGATTGACCTCGGTTCGGCGGGCGAAGCTCCGCCGATCTTCGCGCAGGCCGCCAACGCCGACCTGCGCTACGTCGGCACCGAGCCGCCGGCCCCGCGCGGCGAGGCGATCCTCGTGCCGAAGGGCAGCCCGGTCAGGACCGTCTCGGAGCTGCGCGGCAAGACCATCGCGCTCAACAAGGGCTCCAACGTCCACTTCCTGCTGGTGCGGGCCCTGGAGAAGGCGGGCGTTGCCTACGATGCCGTTAAGCTCGTCTTCCTCTCGCCGGCCGACGCGAACGCCGCCTTCGTGCGCGGCTCCGTCGACGCCTGGGCGATATGGGATCCGTATCTCGCCGCAGCGGAGCGCTCGACGGGCGCACGCATCCTCACCGACGGCACCGGGATCGCGCCGAACCGCCAATTCTACCTGTCGCGCCGCGGCTTCACCGAGGCGAACCCGGAGATCGTCACAGCGGTCCTGAAAGCGATCGGCGAGATCGACGCCTGGGCTGCCGGCAAAGGCGGCACGGTCGCCTCAGAACTCGCGCCCTCGATCGGAATTCCGGCGCCGGTGCTGACGGTGGCGCTGGATCGCCTCTCCTACGGGGTCGCAGCTCTCGACGAACAGACGATCGCCGACCAGCAGGCAGTCGCCGACGCCTTTCACGCCCTCGGCCTGCTGCCCAATCCCATTCGGGTCGCGGAAGCGGTCTGGGCCCACCCGGAACGCAAGGCAGAAATCCGATGACCGGCACCCCGTCCCGCATCCGCGACGCCGCGGTGCCCTGGCTGCTGCCGGTCGCGACCCTGCTCGGCTGGCAGGCGGCGGTCTCGGCCGGCCTCGTGTCGAACCGGTTCATGCCCGCGCCGCTGGACGTGGTCCGGGCCGGGATCGAGGCCGGACGCACCGGTGAACTCTGGACCAATCTGGGCGTCAGTACGCTGCGTGCGCTCGCGGGCTTCGTCGTCGGTGGCGGCATCGGTTTCGGCCTTGGCCTCGCCAACGGACTGTCGCGCCTGTCCGAGCGGCTCACCGACACCTCGGTGCAGATGGTGCGCAACGTGCCCCACCTGTCGCTGATCCCGCTGGTGATCCTATGGTTCGGCATCGGTGAGGAGGCCAAGCTGTTCCTGGTGGCGCTCGGCGTGTTCTTCCCGATCTACGCCAACACCCTGCACGGCATCCGGTCCGTCGACCCAGCGCTGGTCGAGATGGGCCGCGTCTACGGCATGTCGAGACCCGAGCTGTTCCGCCTTGTTGTCCTGCCCGGCGCGCTGCCGTCGATCTTCGTCGGCCTGCGCTACGCCCTCGGGATCATGTGGCTGACGCTCATCGTCGCCGAGACGATCTCGGCCTCCTCCGGCCTCGGCTACATGGCGATGCAGGCGCGCGAGTTCATGCTCGTCGACGTGGTTGTGCTGGCGATCCTGATCTACGCCGCTCTGGGCAAGCTCGCGGACGCTCTGACGCGGCAGCTGGAGCGCAGCTGCCTTGCCTGGAATCCCGCCTACAGGAGCGCCTGATGCTGCTCGATGCGATACGCCGCGA
>CAZZZJ010000493.1:0-3177 GCA_964658355.1 Beijerinckiaceae bacterium | reverse complement strand
AGCTTCAGCGACTTCGATTCCACGAGCCACCGATCCGGCACGTAGTCGATCACCAAGATCGCGAAATCGGGCTGGCCGGTCACCGGGCAGAGCGAGGTGAATTCCGGGACGGTGAACCGGGCGAGATAGTTCGTATCCGGATGCGGATTCGGCACCTTGTCGAGGCGGGCCTCGTGCGGCGCGGCGGGCAGGGGCGTCGGCTGCCCCAGTTGCAGGGATTCTTCGGTCATGCTTCTCCTTACCCTAGGCCTCGCGGCGGTGCATCCGACGCGCGTGCATGCTCCGGTCGCGTGCGGCTCGCGTCAGCGGCTTCCCGGCTCGAAGCGACCGTCCTCGACGCAGGCACTGGAATTCCTTTTTCGGGATGCGTCGCACGATCGTGCCCCGCCTTGCCCGAGGCGGCGCCTTGGCCGATAAGCCGCAGCGACGAGACCTGAATCCGGGCCTGCCGCCGATCGCGTGCGCCCCTGGGGAGGAGCCTTCATGACCGCGATCACCAACATCGCCGCCCGCGAGATTCTGGACAGCCGGGGCAACCCCACGGTCGAGGTCGACGTGCTGCTGGAGGACGGCTCCTTCGGCCGCGCGGCCGTTCCGTCGGGCGCCTCCACCGGTGCCCACGAGGCGATGGAGCTGCGCGACGGCGACAAGAGCCGCTATGGCGGCAAGGGCGTCCACAAGGCGGTCCACGCGGTGCAGACCGAGATCCTCGACGCGATCGGCGGCATGGATGCCGAGGACCAGGTCGCCGTGGACGAGGCGATGATCGAGCTCGACGGCACGCCCAACAAGGCGCGGCTCGGCGCCAACGCCATCCTCGGCGTGTCGCTCGCCGTCGCCAAGGCCGCCGCGGAAGCCTCCGGCCTGCCGCTCTACCGCTACGTCGGCGGCGTCCAGGGCCGGGTCCTGCCGGTGCCGATGATGAACATCATCAACGGCGGCGCGCATGCCGACAACCCGATCGACTTCCAGGAATTCATGATCATGCCGGTGGGGGCCTCCTCCATCGCCGAAGCCGTGCGCATGGGCGCCGAGGTGTTCCATACCCTCAAGAGCGCGCTGAAGAAGGCCGGGCACAACACCAACGTCGGCGACGAGGGCGGTTTCGCCCCGAACCTCCCGACCGCGGAAGCCGGCCTCGACTTCGTGATGGAGTCGATCCAGGCCGCCGGCTTCAAGCCGGGCACCGACATGGTGCTGGCGCTCGACTGCGCCGTCACCGACTGGTTCAAGGACGGCGCCTACCACTACGAAGGCGAGGGCACCGTCCGCTCGATCGAGCAACAGGTCGACTACCTCGCCAAGCTCGTCGACGCCTATCCGATCCTCTCCATCGAGGACGGCATGGCCGAGGACGACTGGGACGGCTGGCGCCTGCTCAACCAGCGCATCGGCGACCGCTGCCAGCTCGTCGGCGACGACCTGTTCGTGACCAACGTCGACCGCCTCGCCCGCGGCATCGCGGAAGGGTCCGCGAATTCGATCCTGATCAAGGTCAACCAGATCGGCTCGCTCACCGAGACGCTGGCCGCCGTCGATATGGCGCACCGCGCAGGCTACACCGCGGTGATGTCGCACCGTTCGGGCGAGACCGAGGACGCGACGATCGCCGACCTCGCGGTCGCCACCAATTGCGGGCAGATCAAGACCGGCTCGCTCGCCCGCTCGGACAGACTGGCCAAGTACAACCAGCTCATCCGCATCGAGGAGGGCCTGGGCGCCCAGGGCCGCTACGCCGGCCGGGGCGCGCTGCGTCAGCTCGCGCGGGCCTGAGGCGGAACCTCCGGACCGCAGCGGCGTCGTCCCGGCCTGCGGTCCATCGCAGGTCGGAGCCGACGATGACGAAGCGGGACGCTGTCCGATCCTCCATGACCGGTGCCGGCATCGCGGCCGACGCCCCGACAGGCGATCTTTCTCCACCGCTCGCCGCCTTGTGGTGGGCGGCGAAGGGGCCGACGCAGTGGGACCGCGCCCATGCGCTCGTCCAGGACGCGACCGGTACGGACGCCGCCTGGGTCCATGCCCATCTCCACCGTCTCGAGGGCGATCAGGCCAACGCGGCCTATTGGTACGCGCTGGCAGGACGCCCCGTCGCCACCGGCGATCTCTCGGCGGAACGGGACGTCATCGCCGCCGCCCTCCTGGCCGTCGACTGACGTCGTCGGCCGGCGGAGCGATCCGCGGCCGCATCGGCGAGACGCGCCGGCGCGCCCCTGCCGGCTGCCCGCCTCGGAGGTCGTCGTGATCAGAGCCACCCGCGCCGTGAGCCTGAAGGACGCCTTCGACAATGCCGGCGAGGCGTTCACGGCGCAGACCGGGATCGCGAGCAGGCGCGCTATGCCGCCTCCTCGGCGCTCGCGCGCCCGATCGTATCCGGTGCGGCGGCGGACCTCTTCGCCTCGGTCGACCGCAAATGGATGGACGACCTCGACACGAAAAAGCGCATCCGACCCGAAACGCGGGTGAACCTCGTCGCCGACCGCCGCGTCGTTGTCGCGCCCAGGGACGCGAAGGAGAGCGAGGTCCCGTTCACGGTCGAGGGCTTCGCCAAGGTGCTCGGCTCCGACGGGCGGCTGGCCGCGGGCGAGGTCAATTCGGTGCCCGTCGGCACATACGCCAAGGACGCGATGATCGCCGTCGACGGATCGGCCGCGGGTGGAGGTCTGCACCCCGGTCCCCGTCGTCGCGTCAGGCCAGGATCGGCGTGCACACCGAACGCCCGTATCCCGGCAGCGGCACCACCGCCACGTCCACTCCGTAGACGCGCCGTAGCGTCTCGGGCGTGATGGTCGCCCCCGGGGGACCGAGCGCCACGAGGCCGCCGCCGTGCAGCAGCGCGACGCGGTCGGCGCAGAGGAAGGCGTGGCCGGGGTCGTGCGTGGAGAGCACCACGGCGATGCCGCGGGCAGCGAGACGGCGGACCTGTTCGAGCACGCGGGTCTGGTTGCCGAAATCGAGGCTCGCGGTCGGCTCGTCCATCACCAGGACGCGCGGCTCGCCGGCGAGCGCCCGGGCGATCAGCACCATCTGACGCTCGCCGCCGCTGATCTCGGTGTAGATGCGGTCGGCGAGATGCGCGATCCCGAGCGTTGTCAGCGCCGTTTCCGCGGCCTCCATGTCGGCACGGCCGGGACCGGCGAAGGGTCCGAGCCGGGCCGCGCGGCCCATCAGCACCAC